>JAYEFX010000063.1:0-2890 GCA_034658775.1 Campylobacterota bacterium | reverse complement strand
CTCATGCCATTGTTCAAAAACGTATTGAGGGGCTAAGTTTTGCTCTTAAAATTCATACCAATATCACTCAAGACCATCTTGATTATCATAAAGATCTGCAAGAGTATATTGATGTCAAAAACTCATTTTTTGCCGATGATACGCCTAAGCTGATTAACAAAGATGATCCTAAAGTTCGATTCAATCGTAAAAATGGATTTGCATACGGATTGGACAATGCAGCTACGTATAAAGTACAAGCGTATGGATTCAAACACGGTACGCACATTGTATTACAATATTTTGAAGAGATTTTTAATTTTTCGGCACATCTGTATGGACTTTTTAATATCTATAACATCACCGCCGCTTTTGCAGCAGCGCATATCTTAACCAAAAAACCTTTTGAAAATATTGCAGGTGCGGTTGAAAACTTTGCAGGAGTTTCAGGTCGTATGGAGATTATCAGTACAGATCCTTTGGTTTTGGTTGACTTTGCACATACTTCTGATGGGATGAAAAAAGTGTTTGAAAGCTTTTTAGACAAAGATATCATTTGTGTCTTTGGTGCAGGTGGAGATCGAGATCAAAGCAAACGACCATTAATGGGAAGAGTTGCTTCAGAGTTTTGTAAAGAGATAATTGTTACATGTGACAATCCACGATTTGAAGACCCAGATTTAATCATTGAACATATTCTTACAGGAATTCCAAAACACGACAATGTAACTGTTGAACTAAATCGAAAAAAAGCAATCGAAATTGCATTATCAAAAGTTACGCCCAACACAGTCATACTTATCCTTGGGAAAGGGGATGAAACCACACAAACCATCTACGATAAAAAACTTCCCTTTAGTGATAAAGAGACAGTTCAAGGATTGTTGGATTGTTAATCGATTTTGAGTTAATACTGATTGGATTATTGGCTGTCTTTATTATCTCAACCCTTTGGTTATTGATTAATCAATCCAAACTGAACAAACAAAATCTCCAATCACAAGTAGCCAATCAACAACTCGAAATTCAACTTACAGCTTATCGTGAACGACTTAAGTTTATTGAGCAAAATGAACTCAAACTTAAAAATGAATTCAAACAAATGGCCGCTGAAATTTTTGAACAAAACTCTACAAAATTCAACGAACAAAGCCATCAAAATCTAAATACTATTCTTACACCCATGAAACAACAACTTGATTCATTTCGCAAGAAAGTCGAAGATGTATATGAGAAGGAATCTAAAGATCGTAATCTACTTCAAGCCGAACTAGGAGCACTCAAAGAGCTAAATCTTCAACTTCAAACCGATGCTATTAATCTGACCAATGCACTCAAAGGTAGCAATAAACAGCAAGGTAGTTGGGGAGAGATGGTACTGTCTAAGGTTCTTGAAAATTCTGGGTTACGCAAAGACTTTGAGTATTTTACAGAAGTAGCGCTCAAAGATGATGATCAAAAGAGTTACCGTCCGGATGTGGTGGTTAAGCTTCCAGATAAACGCGATATTATCATTGATGCCAAAACATCTCTTATTGGTTATGAACAGTATTTAAACTGTGAGGATCAAACGCAAAAAAAATACTTTTTAAATGAGCATTTACAATCCATAAATACTCATATTGATGGGCTTAGTTCAAAGAACTATGAAAAACTTCAAGGGGTTAATACTTTAGATTTTATCTTTATGTTTATCCCTATTGAGAGTGCTTTACTGCTGGCATTAGAAAAAGACAGCACTTTATTTGACAAAGCATTTAAAAAGAAAATTGTATTGGTGAGTCCCACCACCTTATTGGTTGCATTAAAAGCAGTTGAAAATACTTGGCGCTATGAACGGCAAGCACAAAATATCACCGAAGTAACCAAACGAGCAGAGAGATTGTACTCAAAGTTTGTCAATTTCACCGAAGATTTAAATAATGTGGGAACACATTTACAAAAAGCACACACTAGTTTTGAAGACGCACAAAATAAGTTAAGCACAGGCAAAGACAACCTCGTACGTCAAGTTGAATTGTTCAAAGATAAAGCCAACATCACTCCTAAAAAAAATATTGATCCTGCTTTAGTGGAGAAATCAATTCAAGAATAACTTTATTTAATAAGTTCAATTACCTCTTCAACATTGAGTAGTTTTCCTGTACTTTTAACCACTCCATCTACTACTAAACCAGGTGTACTCATCACCCCATAATTCATGATTTGGACAATATCTTCCACTTTTTCAACGCTGTGAAATCCACCAATTTTAGCCACGGCTTGTTTTGTAATCTCCTCAAGGGCTTTGCATTTTGCACAACCTGTTCCTAATATCTCTATTTTCATCTTTTCTCCTAGTTTTAATCTATTTTACAATATAAAGTTAAATAAATACCCTATGCAAATTATCCCAAATCCAACAATTCCAAAAAATAGTGCTATAAGCTTCACGTGCAATATTCTTTTTAAAATCATCGCTTCTGGCAAAGACAGTGCCGTAACGGCCATCATAAATGACAGTGCCGTTCCAAGCAACATCCCTTTGGCGGTTAATACCTCAATTAGAGGCATCACTCCTGCTGCATTTGAATACATTGGTATTCCCATAAATACTGCAATAATCACTGCAAAAGGATTATTGGCTCCTGTGTATTTAGCAATAAAATCTGCAGGAATATAGCCATGTATAAATGCCCCTATTCCCACACCAATAAGTACATAAATCCAAATCTTTTTAAATATATCAAGGGTGTATTCCCATGCTTCATGAACTCTTTTAGATAAAGTAAGTTTAATTTTAACCTCATCGAGTTCACCCTCCATAGGTGTAACATCGAGCAATATATACTTTTCCATATTTAATTTTCCAATAATATATCCCCCTACAATGGCTACAAATAATCCAAATCCAATATAAATAAGTGTTATT
>JAYEFX010000062.1:0-2892 GCA_034658775.1 Campylobacterota bacterium | reverse complement strand
CGCTGATAATACTGCAGGGTCCCCTTGACGGAAACGTAAGTCGCTGCCTACTTTGAGAATTTTTTATTACACCAAGCCTTGAACTAAGTTAACTACCACACAGTTAATTTAGTTTGAGGCTTTTTTTGTGGAGTTTTTTACTGTAATGAATACAGTAAGCAATGCATGGCATATCTAAACTATTGAGATTGAACCTTTTGAACCTCATAAGTAAATATTTCAGGATGTTGTTCTAAGCATTTTTCATTTAAGCGTGCTTTTTGACACAAGTGGGCAAAAAATTGTTCAAAAGTTGGAAGTTGTTCCCAAACTTGAGGTAAAAAAGTTGCTTGGGCATTATTAAGTTTTAAAATTACTCCATGATGCCCAGTTTTAATTTTTGATTTTAAATCCTGTATATTTTCATACATTAAGGGTTTAGCTTGAGTTAGAAGGGATACTTCAATATCAACTTTTTCAAACTCTTCATGACCTAAAGGGGGAAATCTAGGATCACTAAACGCAGCATTTTGTGCATTTGATATAAGATCATCATACAGATCTCGATGGGCTACAAGTGAACCAATACAACCACGAAGATTTCCATCAAGAGTAATGGTGACAAAAGTAGCTTGTGGTTGTGAAAACTCTTGATGTT
Organism: Campylobacterota bacterium; assembly: GCA_034658775.1. Lineage (GTDB taxonomy): Bacteria > Campylobacterota > Campylobacteria > Campylobacterales > Arcobacteraceae > JAYEFX01. Next base: position 2,255 of record JAYEFX010000062.1, on the reverse strand, counting down.
GTTGTGTTAGTGTTTGTTTTGAAGGAGGAGTATTTTGGTTAAATTTAGCTTCTATGGCTTGATGGGCTAAATCTAAAATTTCTTGATTCATGAGATAAGCTCCATGATTGTATCCACAAAAGCATCACTGTCATTGACACATTTGCATACATTGTACTCTTTGATACCCAGTTCTTGGGCTATTTCACGATATTCTATATCCAATTCAAAATCGGTTTCACTGTTGTCAATAATAAAACTAATAGGATAGATCAATACATTTTTATCTTTGAAGTTTTCCAGTTTGGAGTCCAAAGAGGGATCAAGCCACTTCATGGGCCCTACTTTAGATTGATAGGCAAGGTGTACAGAATCGAAATCTATACTTTGTTGTTCGAGCATGGAGGATAAAATACGTACATGTTCTTGAACTTGTTGTGCATAAGGGTCACCATTGTCTACAATTTTTTGAGGTAAACCATGTGCTGAAAAAATAAGATGGGTATCTTTTTTATGTTTTGATTTTATTTCATTGATGATGCATTGATTAAATGTTTGATTTTTGTAAAAAGGGTCAACAATGGTGCAGTTAAATTTTTCAGGGCAGTTGTTTAAAAATTCATCTAAACTTGATTTTGTAGTAGTGGTAGAGTATTGTGGATACAAGGGTAATAAAACAATCTCTTTGATTTTTTGTTCTTGAATTTGACGTATTGCTTTTTGTGTTAATGGTGGAGTGTAACGCATCGCTTGGGTCACAAAAGTTTCAGGTAATTTATCTTGAAGTTTTTTTTGAAGTTGATCACTGATATCGTTAATTGGTGATTTTCCTCCAATTGCTTCATAGTTTTCCCACGCAGAATTAATACGACTAAGCGTGATAAACGAAGCGATCATATTTCGCATAAACTTATTGTTGATGGTTAAGATATTTTCATCATTGAACATATTGCGTAAAAACAGTTCAAGTTCTGCTTTATTTCGTGCGCCTCCCATGTTCATTAATACCAAAGCTTTATTCATGTATATCCTTATCTATGTGTATGATTTGATCACTGCACCATGAAGCTAAATGTTCATCGTGAGTTATCAGTAATATTCCAAATCGATCTAAAAATTGCATTAACAGTTTCATTACATCACGTGCAATCACATTATCCAAAGCACTCGTAGGTTCATCTGCAAGTAGAAGATCCGGTTTCATTAGCAGTGCTCTTAATATTGAACATCGTTGCAGTTGCCCACCACTTAGTTGATGTGGTTTTTTATCCAATAAGTCAAAATCTAAAGAGATTTGAACACATAGATCACTCAGTTCGCTGCAGTTATCAACCACATCTTCTATTTGATTTAAAATACTAAAAGAGGGATGAAAAGAGCTGTAAGGATCTTGATAAATGGAACTCATAGTTTGTGTTTTAATTGAACCTTGCAAAGGTGTTAGGTTTGATGTAATAAGCTCAAACAAAGTTGACTTTCCACTTCCACTTTCCCCCACAATAGAGATCACTTCACCTTTATGCAATTTAAGATGAAAATCTTTATATATAAGTTTTTCAGGTGTATACCCAAAATGTAAATTGTTAATTTCTAAAATACTATTCATTGAGTGATTATAGCTGATTTGGCATAACATTTACTTTTAGTAACTTTGTTTGCATTAATTGATGTAAGATAAGTTTTATTAAAGAAGTTTTGGCTAAAATTATTATGTTTATATAAATTCAAGGAGAACAAATGAAAAAAATCGTATTAGGAACATTAATCGCAGCAGCTACAATGATGGCAGCAAACTATGCACCATGTGCAGGATGTCACGGAGCTAAAGGTGAGAAAAAAGCACTTGGAAAATCTATGGTAATCGCTGGTTGGGACGAAGCTAAAACTATCGCTGCAATGAAAGGTTACAAAGACGGTTCTTATGGTGGACCTATGAAAGGTGTTATGAAAGGTCAAGTTGCAAGACTTTCTGATGCTGATATTGCTGATTTAGCTAAACAAATTGCAGGAATGTAAGAAGTTTTTTAGATTAAGTTTATAAAAAGGGTGGGTGGCTTTGCTACTCACCCTTTTTTTGTGCCTTTTTTTCACGTAGATCTTTGGCTTTGTTCTGTTTATTAATCGCATCATTAAGATCTTCAACACTATCAAACAGCAGTCCGTCCATCATTTTTTTACCATCGTCAAATTGACCTTGACGAAGTGCCCATATAAATATTCCAAGCAGCGTAAAACTTACAATTACACCTACTACTAATTCAAGCCATAATATATTT
>JAYEFX010000061.1:0-2898 GCA_034658775.1 Campylobacterota bacterium | reverse complement strand
GCAATAACCAAAACAGCACCCAAATCATCAACAATAGCAAATGCAACTAAAAACGTAACCAATGCAGTAGGAATTCTTTTTCCTAAAAGAACTAAAGCACTAATAGCAAATGCAATATCCGTAGCCATTGGTATTCCCCAACCCATTGCGCCTGATTGGGCATGGTTGATACTAAGATATATTAGTGCAGGGAAAACCATACCTCCGATTGCTGCTAAAATAGGTAAAATTGCAACTTTAATATCCGAAAGTTCACCCGCTAAAATTTCTCTTTTTATCTCAAGTCCAATAACAAAAAAGAATATGGCCATAAGCCCATCATTTATCCAGTGATGAATACTGTGCGATAGTTTCCAAGACCCAACAGTTAAATCAATTTTTGTATGAAAAAAATGGGTATACACTTCTGTTGCAGGAGTATTTGCAAGTATTAGAGCAAATACTGTCATAAACATTAAAATCATACCCGTAGTAGTTTGTGCATGTATAAAATGTTCAAAGGGTGTAGAGATTTTGTTAAAAGCCTTTTCCCAAGGAGCGTAGAGTTTCATGGTTATCCTTACTGAATATTATTTGTAGTATACCTTCAATTGGTTAAGTGTTTCTTAATGAAATTATTTAAAAGGATTGTTTTTAAAGTGACTCCAATTTTTACTAAAATAAATAATATTTATTGACTCATATTCCTTCATCCCTGAATACTATTTTAAATACAGCACCATCTTTGTCATTTGATACACTAAGCTTACCACCCATATGATCTTCTATAATCAACTTTGTCATATACAATCCCAATCCTGTACCATTTTTTTCCTCTTTGGTTGAAAAATATGGATCATATATCTTATCAATAATATCTTTTGGTATTCCACCTGCATTATCTTTTATTATTATATGATTTTCATTTAAAACTATCTCTACTTTTTTATTTTGTACCTCATTCTCTATTAGAACATCTTTCGCATTATTTACTATATTTAAGATAGCTTGTCCTAGTTCATTTGGATAACCTATGGTTTTATACTCTTTATGCGTATCAAATGCTATATCTATCTCATATTGAGAGAAAATTGCGTTTACCATCTCTAAAGTATCATTTATCACATCATTTACATTAAATTCAACTTTTTCTTTTTCGGGCTTGAAAAAATCTCTAAAATCATCTATCGTTTTTGACATATTTTGTATCTGTTTTTTTGAGTTTTCTTTAAAATATTCTATCACTTTATCATCAAGTTTATCTCTTGAATATTTTAAAAGTACAGTTTGGTTTAACACAGCTAAACTATTAAGTGGTTGTCGCCATTGATGGGCTATCATACTTATCATCTCTCCCATTTGGGCTAAACGGCTTTGTTGAAGCATAAGAAGTTGTTGTTGTTTGTTTTTTTCTACTTCTTCTTTTACTTTTAATTTAAGATGTTTGTTTATTTTTAAAATCATTAATATAACAATAAGAGATACACTCAAAATTATAGATATCCATTTGAATACATCTTTAGAATTTATACCATATTCATATTTTACAGAAAAATACTTATTTTTGATTTTTTCTTTTTGTTCATCTGTCATACTTCGTAGCTCTGTATTGATAATTGAAACCAATGGTGACCAATCGTCTCTTATGGCCATTGCGTTTTTATGAACTCCATATTTTGTAGGAGCAGCAACCTTGATATTATTATAACCTTCTTGTTTAATAATATAGCTTCCAGTAGTTAAGTTTCCAACATAAGCATCAACTTTTCCAGTTGCTAGCAATTCTAAGGCATCTTTTGTAAGATATTTTCCTTGTGTAGTTTTTAGATTGATTGTTGGATAATCTCTTTGTAAAAACTTATGCATAACAAAACTATCTTCGATTGAAACTGTTTTGCCTTTTAAATCATCTAAAGATGAAACAAAAGTGGCATCATCTCTAGTAAAAATAACCCATGGAGATACAATATAATTATCGGTAAAAAGCATATTTTTTTTCGATCTTCTGTTATTGTTGCACCCAAAAGTAAATCTATATCTGTTTTATTTGAAATTGATTCTAGTAGTAGTTTCCAAGTATATTTTTTAGATGTATTAATCTTATACTCTATATTGTACTTATCAAATATCACTTGAATGTATTCCCAAGAGATTCCTCTTACGTTGCCCTCATTATTCATCTGATAAGGTGGAGAGTTACCCACTCTTACATTAACTGTATGTTTTTGATTTAACCATTCTTTTTCTTTGGATGTTAAATCTTCAGAACCAATTACATCTTTAACTAAAAAATATTTTAATAATCTATCTGTTGTTAGTTTATGATCATTTTTAAAAATTTCTAATTGTCTATTTAAAAATTGCTTATCAAAAGAACCTATCTTATAAATATTTGGCAATATCAGTTGCTCTGTTACTTTTGCTTCATTTTGTAGGCTTTGTTTTGCTAATCGTTTTGAGTATTTATTGTAAATTATATCTACTAGCTCCTCTTTATGCTCAAGTGCATATTTCCAGCCTTTGATACTAGCTTCTTTAAACGCTTGTGTTCTTTTTGGATAGCTTGTTAGCTCCTGCTTAGATGTAAATAGTTCAAGTTGTAAATTATACATACCATAATCAGATGGATCGATGATATTGTATTTGATACCTTGCTTATCTAGTGTAAAAGGTTGGTCAGATATAAACGCAGTAAAAGCATCAATATTGCCATTTTTAAATTGATCTATATTGTAAGTATGTGGGACATAATCTAACTCTTTTGTATCTATATCTTGGCTATCAAAGATATATTTAAAATTAAAATCAAAATCTTTCTTAGAAGCACTCATCACTTTTTTACCAACTAAATCTTTCAACGATTTAATCTCAGGCTTTGTGATGATAATCAATGCAGATCTTTTAAAAAAACTAGACATA
>JAYEFX010000060.1:0-14149 GCA_034658775.1 Campylobacterota bacterium | reverse complement strand
TTTGTAATAAATATTTTACATCTCAATAAAGTAAAATCTATTAAAAATCAGCTACTTGAAAATAGATGGGATTTGGATACTACTTTAAAGTTATTATTTAAAATTTAGTTTTTATTGGATTAGGCTAGTAATTAAAAAGTATGAAAAAAATAAAATAAAAAAATTTGATAACGCGAAACTAACCAAAGTTATACTATACTTGCGAATACATAAAGGTTTTTAAAGGGTGAAAATGGAGATGATACTTAACGATCACGATATGGTTGTAGGTGCCAGTTTTGAGAATGGTACAGTGCAAGACTATGTTGATGAAAATAATACATACGGCTTAATTCGTATTGAGAAAAGCACAGCGAATTGGTTTTTATTCAATGAAGAAGACAGTGATGAAATTAGTAAACAACTTTATTCAAAAGTGATGCAAGAGGAACATTTTATTCAAGATGATTTTGGTGAAAAAATTGTTTTATTTAATAAAAATGGAGATGTTACGTTTGAAGATATGGTATCAAAAATTGATGAGTATCTCAATGATGGAATGGGTGGGATAATCTAAATGAACAACTCTTTTTCTACACTGAATTTAAATCCAGCAATGCTTGAGAATCTACAAACTCTTGGATATGATACCATGACGCCTATACAGCAACAAGCTTTACCTATTACTCTAAAAAACAAAGACCTAATTGCTCAAGCTAAAACGGGGAGTGGCAAGACCGTGGCATTTTCATTGGGAATCTTACATAAACTAAATGTAAAAAAATTCAGGATTCAAGCGATGATTTTATGTCCAACGAGAGAGTTGGCCAATCAAGTAGCCAGTGAACTTAAAAAACTGGCTAGATTTACGCATAACATCAAAATAACCACATTGTGTGGAGGGATGCCTTATCGTCCTCAAGTACACTCACTTTCTCACCAAGCACACATTATCGTAGGAACCCCAGGACGAATTTTAAAGCATCTAAAAGAGGAATCTTTTAGTCCAGAAGATATCAATACTTTGGTATTGGATGAAGCTGATCGAATGCTGGATATGGGATTTTATGAAGATATCAATACGATTATTGATTTTTTACCAAAACAGCGACAAACTTTGCTTTTTTCAGCCACGTATCCCCAAAATATTGAGCAGATGGCACAAGATATTTTGATCGATCCCGTACAGGTAAAGATAGATACAAAACATGAAGATAATGTGATAGAACAAGTATTTTATGAAGCTGCAATGAGTGATAAAACAAATATTATTTTAAAAGCATTTACGCACTATAAACCTGAATCGACCATCATCTTTTGCAACACTAAAATTGCGTGTGATGAATTGGCGGATGATTTGGAAGATGCCGGTATTGATGTGCTTGTGATGCACAGTGATCTGGAACAGCGTGATCGAAATGAGACTTTGATTTTATTTGCATCAAAATCTTACCCTGTACTTATCGCTACGGATGTGGCTGCTCGTGGATTGGATATTGATGATGTGGATTTGGTAATCAATTATGAGTTGCCTTTTGATGCTGAAGTGTACACGCATCGTATTGGAAGAACAGCACGTGCAGGGAAACGAGGCGTTGCAATTGGATTGGTTGATGGTGCACAACTTGAGCTGTTTAATGATCTGAATGATTTTCAAAACAGCAATTTTATTTTAAATGATGCCAATAGCTTGATTGAAGATAAATCGTTTTCATTGGATGCTTATTGGCAAGGTATTTTTATCAATGGTGGAAAGAAAAATAAAATGCGTGCAGGAGATATTTTGGGTGCATTGACTGCTGGGCTTGGACTGGCAAAAGATGAAGTTGGAAAAATTGATATTTTAGATTTTTGCTCGTATGTTGCGGTTAAGCGCACCCTTGCAAAAGATGTACAACAAAAACTTTCAAATGCCAAAATAAAAGGTAAATACTATAAAGTATTTTTAAAATAAAGGTTACTTTCAAAAATCATTGATACAATTGTTGGTATAAATTTATAATCATAAAGGTACCAACAATGTTCAAAAAAATCTTTCTAACTCTTGCTCTTTTAAGCTCTTTTGTTTTTGGAGCAGATGGGTTTACTACAATGAGCACCAAAGATGTTCAAGAAGCTATTGAAAAAGATGTAGTGGTTATTGATATACGGCGTGCTGAAGAGTGGTCGAGTTACGGAACCATTAAGGGCAGTCACAAACTTACTTTTTTTGATGTGTACGGGCGATACGATATCAATAAATGGATGGCAGAATTTACAAAACTTGTAACTAAAAAAGATCAACCTTTTATTTTAGTATGCGCGCATGCAAATCGTACAAAAGTAGTATCAAGGTTTTTAGGTAAAGATCTTGGATACACCAATGTAAATGAACTTGAAGGCGGTATCAATTATGGCTGGATTGATAAAGGTTTGAAAGTAGTTCACTAAGAGTTAGTATGCACTATGAGGAGTGATAGATGATAGTAGAAATAGTATTTGCTGCAGGATGTTTTTGGGGAGTTGAAAAACACTTTGAACAACTTCCAGGAGTCGTAGAGGTAAAATCAGGTTATGTGGGTGGAAATTATGATAATCCTACCTATGGGCAAGTTTTAAATTATCGATATTTAAAACAAACAAATGATAAAAATATTATTAATCATACTGAAGCGGTAAAAGTAAAATTTGATAATCGTAAAATTACAGCAAATGATCTAATAAAAGATTTTTGGGAATTGCACAATCCAACGCAAAAAAATGCTCAAGGTAATGATGTCGGAAACAACTACCGAAGTGCTTTATTTTATACGAATGACAATCAACATGATTTAGCCATAAAAACAAAAAATAGATATCAAAGCTTATTAGCGCAAAATGGATATGGAAAAATTGTTACTCAGATTGAACCTTTGAGAAAATTCTGGGATGCGGAAAACTATCATCAAGATTATCTGGCTAAAAATCCAAATGGCTATTGTCCTAATCACAGTACGGGTGTAAAATTTGAAAAACAAGAAGCTGTACAAACAGAGTTTATCATGCCACTTAAAGGTAAAGAGATTGTGGTGATTAAATCGGATAACTGTCCCTATTGTGAGAAATTTGAGCAAGAGGTGAGTTCTGTATACAAAGGAAGCATGTCGATGCGTACGGTGTATGCAAAACAGCTCAAAGGTTTTGATATCCAAACCAAGCTTTTTGCCACACCTACCATAGTGTTTATCGAAGATGGTAAAGAGATATTTGCTCACCGTGGAGCTGTTTCAAATGCACAGTTTTATAAAATGCTGGGTGACTTTAAATTAGGAAAAGACTCAGAAAGTTATAATGTAGCCTTTAACCAAGGTACGGATAATCGATATTGTAAACAGTATGAGATATTTAAAAATACTCCTGATGGAGTGTTTGTGGATAAACTTTCAGGTGATGTTTTGTTTGATACAAATGATCGCTTTAATTCAAAATCAGGATGGTTGAGTTTTTATAAGGCAGTTGATGGCGCTACAATACAAAAGCCCGATAACAGCTACGGGATGAAAAGAGTTGAGGTGATCGCAAAAAAAAGTGGTATACATTTAGGACATGTTTTTCCTCGTGTTGATGGGCGACAACGATTTTGTATCAATGCAACAGTGTTGGATTTTGTACCAAGATAAATGAATGCATATTATGCTAAAATGCGCTAAAATTTAATCTACTACAATAAAAGGCAAAGATATATGAGCGTAGAGCAAGAGCTAAAAACAAGAAGTGAATCAAAGTGTGAGCTGTGCAGCAGTATGGACAATCTTAGTGTCTATGCAGTAACTCCTAGTGACGAAAGTGCAGATCAGTCTATCTTGGTGTGTTCGGTGTGTAAAGAGCAACTTGAAGATTTTTCAAAAATGGATGAAAATCATTGGCACTGTTTGAATGATAGTATGTGGAGTGTGATCCCAGCTGTACAAGTTGTTGCGTATAGAATATTAACGCACATAAAGAAGCAAGATTTATTGGACATGATGTATCTTGAAGATGATCTTTTAGCATGGGCAAAACAAGGTATAGTGATTCAAGAGGAGAGTGCCATTGTGCATAAAGACAGCAACGGCGTAACTTTAGAAGCAGGGGATACTGTAGTGTTGATAAAAGATCTTGATGTTAAAGGTGCAGGATTTACAGCAAAAAGAGGAACGGCTGTACGAAAAATTGGATTGACGGATAATCCTGAGCATATTGAAGGACGTGTTGAGGGTCAACGTATTGTTATACTCACAAAGTTTGTGAAAAAATCATAATTCAAATAGGAGGTTTGTAAAAACAAACCTCTTTTAGTTAAATACAATACTAAACGTAGAACCCTCATTTTCAATACTGTGTATAGCGAGTTTAAATTTATGAATATCAATAATACTTTTTACTAAAAATAAGCCAACTCCAAGAGAATTATTCCAGCCATTGGATGAAACTCGATAAAACTTATCCGTCACTTTAGATAGATCAGCCTTGCTTATCCCAATACCATGATCTTTTATATCTAATGATTTTTCAGTAATTTCAATTTCTACTGCATCTTGTGAGTATTTCAAGGCATTTTCAATTAAGTTTGTAATGGCTATAGTAATCATGGTTAAATCAGCATCAATATAAATATCTTTGGCATGAAGTTCTATTTGTCGTGAAGGGTAGGTGATCTTTAAATCTTCAATGATGGTCGTTGTAATATGTGTAATATTGCAAGAGGTAAATACCGAAGTTTGTTTTTTTTGTTCAAGTTTAAGAGATAAGCGTAATTGGTCAATCATGTTGGTTAATTTTAATGAATTGGAAGATATCTTGGTTAAAAATTTATCCCGTATGGTAGGATTGATTTTCTTATCTTCAATCAAGGTTTGTGTATAGCCACTAATAACAGCAATAGGGTTTTTAAACTCATGAGAAATCGCAGAGATGATATCGTCTTTTTGTCTATTAGAAAGCTTAAGTTTAGCGGTGTATTTTGATTTTTGTTTATTCTTTTTTGCTAAATTATGAGACAACTGGGTTAAAATATTTGTAATTTTTTTAAACTCAAAGGAGTAGGTTGAATCAATTTTTAACTCTTTTTTTTGTTCGGTTAAGTTTTTTAGAAATTCTAAAATCTGCTGAGTTTCATCTTGAACATTTTTGCTTATACGCAAGGATATCCAAAAGGCACTTGCCATAAACAGAAGAAATAAGAATCCTATTTTAAGCCCTAAGGATAAAAACTGTTGGTTGATCTGTTCAATATCTCGTGCCATTCGAATATAGTATTGCTGATTGTTTAGCGTAAACTTCTTGGATACGTATAAAAGTTCTTTTTCTAAGGTATTGGAATATCGAATAATAGAACCATAGTTTTGATATTTTGATTGTATGATTTCACTTCTATTTTGATGATTGTACATAAGGTCTTTATCTTTGTGACTTTCAGCTATAACTGTCCCTTCTTTATTGATAATGGTGATTCTTAAATCTATTAAGCGTTTAAGTTTTGTAATTTTAGTATCTAAATGCTCAAAATCTTCTATTTGAACAGAGATAATATCAATGTTGTGCAAGAGATCAGTTTTAGTTTGTTCAATGTAGATATCTTTTATCCAAACATAAAATATTACACCAAGAATAAGAAACATGGTGATAAATAAAAGTAAAAATTTACGAAGGAATATATCGTGAAGTCTCAAGGGCGTGTTATTCAAAAATATATCCCTCTCCTCTAACGGATTTAATGTAATGTTTGCGCGCATTGGGATCAATTTTTTCTTTGAGACGTTTGATTGCTACATTAACAGTTTTAGGTTTGACATCGGTGTAATCTTCCCATACATTTTCAAGCAGGGTATTACGGCTTAAAAGAATATTTTTATTTTTGATAAACTCCAACAATAAATCATGTTCAAGATGGGTTAATGCAATCTCTTCATCATCAATAAAAAATTTTTTATTGGAAGATTGATAAAGAATATCACGTACTTTAATTCGTTCAATATCATTATTTGTTCGTTTGATAAGTGCTTTTACTCTGGCTTTTAATACATCTAGATTAAAAGGTTTTGTGATGTAGTCATCTCCTCCACGATCAAACCCCTCAAGTATATCGTCATCTTTATCTTTAGCCGTAAGATAGATAACCGGAGTGGAATATCCTTGAGTACGAAGTGACTGGATGAAAACAGAACCCTCTGTATTGGGAAGATTTCTATCCATAAGTATTAACGAGATATTTTCTTCATCTAAAAGTGCTTGAACATTGGATGTGTTCAAGCAGCATATTACATCATAACCCTCTTTACAAAGTGTGTATTCAATAAGATCTAAAATATCTTGTTCATCTTCAACGACTAGTATTGTATTTTGCATGATAAATTATAGCTTATACTTGATGAATTTCACCACCATTTTTTGCATACAGCAATAATGAAGCTATACTCATGGCTCGATCAGCAATCTTTTCACTTTTTCGTAATGCCCCTAGCATTTTGTGGTATTTATCAAAATCTTCAATATCTCTTGCTTCTTTGAGTAAAGAGTTTTCAATCATATCATACAAATCATCCGTTTTATTTTCTGCGATTAATACATTATTGAAACACTCTTGAGTCTCATCCATACAATCAACATTGATCATTTGTGCCGTATGCTTGAATGACTCTACTGTTGATCTTTGCATTGGTATTGCATATTCATTTATGGTTTGGATATTTACTTCACTGCAAACATCAATAAAACCTTTTATAAAACCTCTAGTATTTGTAGATGCTCGTAAAAGCTCATTGGTAATTTTTAAATACGACACCATATTTCGAAGGTCTTTTGCTTCTGGAGCATGAAGAGCTAAGGTTGTTATAATATTGTTATCTATATCATTTGTTTTTTTACTTACATTTTTTATGTGCGTTTTTGCTTCATTGAACTTATCATTATCGCATCCCTCAAGAGCATCTAATATAAGTTGATTTGCTTTTACTACCCCCTGCGCTATAGTTAAAATACTTGTTTTTATCTCATTTAACTTCTCTTCGTAATTTGCTAACATTATCCAAATCTCCCTGTAATATAATCTTCTGTCTTTTTTTGCGATGGATTTAAAAATATCTTTTGAGTCTCATCATACTCTATTAAATCACCTAAGTGAAAAAATGCAGTCATATCCGCTATTCTTGCTGCTTGTTGCATGTTATGCGTTACGGTGATGATTGTATAATCTTTTTTAAGTTCCAACATAAGAGCTTCTATCTTTTCTGTAGATATTGGGTCAAGGGCTGATGTTGGTTCATCCATCAAAATCACATCAGGCTTAACAGCAATAGTACGAGCGATACAAAGTCGTTGTTGTTGTCCACCACTTAATCCAGTTCCAGGTTCTTTAAGTATATCTTTTACTTCATTCCAAATACCAGCACTTTTTAAAGACTGTTCTACGAGCTCATCACACTGCTTCCCTTTTTTTACAATACCATGTTTTAAAGGAGCATAAGCAACATTGTCATAAATAGATTTAGGAAAAGGGTTTGGTTGTTGAAAAACCATCCCAATTCTTTTTCGCACACTTACTTCATCGACATCTTTATCATAAATATTTTGATCATCAATGATAACTTCACCCTCTACTTTTGCAGAACTTACTAAATCATTCATACGATTTAGACATCTTAAAAAAGTTGATTTACCACAACCCGACGGTCCTATAAGTGCCGTTATTTGATTTTTGTGAAGTTCTATATTTAAGCCATGAAGAGCTTGTTTGCTTCCATACCATAGATTTAAATCTTTTACTACTATTTTGTTTTTATTTTTTGCCATTACCATTTCACCTCAAATTTCTTTCTCAAATACACTGCTGCTGCATTTAAACTTATAAGTACGCTTAAAAGTACCAATATCCCTGCTGCTGTCCGCTCTATATATGCACGCTCAGGCATTCCTGCCCATGTAAATATTTGTGCAGGCATAACCGTAGATGCATCCATGATACTTGAAGGTGCATCAGGAATAAATGCAATCATACCAACAATTATCAGTGGTGCAGTTTCTCCCATAGCTTGTGCAAGTCCGATAATACTTCCGGTCATAATTCCTGGAAATGCTAAAGGTAAAACATGATCACGAACAACTTGAACTTTTGTAAGCCCTAATCCATATCCAGCTTGTCGAATACTAGCAGGCACACTTCTTAATGCAGCTCGTGAAGTTACAACAATAATTGGTAACGTCATCAACGCTAGAGTAAGACCACCAACCAGTGCACTGCTTCGTGGAAATCCAAAAAGATTTATAAAAATAGCAAGCCCTAAAAGTCCAAATAAAATAGAGGGGATCGCCGCTAAGTTATTGATATTTATCTCGATAAGTTGTGACCACTTTGAGTCTTGATTGGCAAACTCTTCAAGATATACTGCTGTTGCCACACCAATAGGAAATGCAACAATCATAGTAACAAGTAGAGTCAATATTGTACCAATAGCAGCAGATGCGATACCTGAAAACTCTGGTATCTTACTGTCCCCTTGGGTAAAGAAAATAGTGTTAAATCTTTTTTCAATTCTATTGTTATGTATTAGTTCTTTTAATGTAGCTAAATCTTTACTTTTGAGTTTATAGTAGTACTCTTTGAAGTACATATCCACTTGATCATCCGCTAATGCCCATACCAAAGTTGTCGTGTTCATCAAAGATGGATTTGCTTTTACATGTTTTGGAATCTCTCGAAGCCATGCACGACTTACAATTTTTCTATATTTTCTATCAATTGCTTTTCTACTATTTTTAACTGTTTGTTCATTGTACGTTACTTCAACTTGTACGTATGTTTGTTTTATAGCACTGGAACCTTTTATAATCATATCACTTAAAAATATTGCTAAAAATACAAGTGATAAAATTAATGAACCAATCGCAAATAATTTAAACATTTTTGCTTTTGCATGTCTTTTAGCTAAGCTTGGATCGTAAAATATATTTTTATTTTTTGCCATTTTTTTTCCTTATAAACTTGACATTTTGTATTTTTCTTTAAATTTTCGTATAAGCATCACGGATATGATATTTAAACCTAAAGTTACTACAAATAAAACTAAACCAAGAGCAAATGCACTTAAAGTATCGGGTGAATTAAATTCAAAATCACCCGTAAGAGCCGTAACAATTTGAACCGTTACGGTTGTCATATCTTCAAGTGGATTGATTGAGAGTTTGTTTGCATTCATCCCTGCTGCCATAACAACAATCATGGTTTCACCCAAAGCTTTTGACATACCTAAAAGTGATGCCGAGATGATACCAGGAAGTGCAGATGGAAGAACAACATCTTTGATAGTCTCAGCTTGTGTCATACCTAAAGCTAAACTACCTTTTCGTAAACTGTCTGGAACAGCATTGATCACATCATCACTCAAACTTGAAATCACAGGAATAATCATAATACCCATCACCACTCCTGCTGCTAATGCTGAGTTGAATGATGCATTTATACCAAGAGATTCACAAACACCAACGATAAATGGCGCAACAGTAATAGCCGCAAAAAACCCATATACCACTGTAGGAATTCCTGCAAGAATTTCTAGAAGGGGTTTTACAATTGTTCGTACTGAATTGCTTGCATATTCACTCATGTATATAGCACTAAACACACCAATAGGAACAGCAATAACAAGTGCGATACCTGTTATCATAAACGTACCTGCAAATATTGCAACGGCACCAAACTGACTGTTTACGGTTCCTGGACTCCACGATGTACCGGTGATAAAATAGAAAAAGCTCTTTAGTTTAAAAAATTCAATCGCTTCAAATAGGATTGAAAATAAAATACCAAAGGTGGTAAGTATGGATATTGTTGCTGCAGCAATGAGGAAATATTTTATTAAATCTTCTTGCATTTGTACGGATTTATTTTTAGATTGAAAAGTTGACAAAGAGATCCTTTATAAATTGATTTTGAATTTTAGTGAATGTTGATTACTATTTGGTTACAAGAATACACTTAAATCTTTTTGCGAAAAAGATGAAATTTTTCTTGTTCTAAAAGTTCTTGAGTATACTCTTTAACTCTTTTGTTGCATGTGTGCCAAATACCCGAGGGCAAACGCACTTCTAAGTTTTTCTTTTCACGAAGTTTTATGATCTTTTTGGGGCTTAAGACATTTGTGATTGCAGAAAAATCAAATTCTGTTAAATCGATATCATATTTATAAAAAAGTGTTTGTTCTTTGAACTTTCCCCATCCAGGAATTCCATCATCCGTATACGCAATTTCATAGTCACCATCAAACTGAACCATCACTTTGTAGTGGCTGTCTTCAAATACTCGTACAATAATTCCTGATCCAAAAACTAAACCAAAAACCTTATCACCCTTTTGGGCTTTTTTAAAATAACTCAAACTGCTTGCTCCTTTTGTATTTTAATTTTTAATTTTTCAATAAGTTTATTGACAATCAAATACTCTTCTGTAGATTCATCGTCTGTTTTATTCTGGAGTTTTTCAACTCTATGTTCAAACTTTTTCAATAACTTTTGATACTTGTGTATTTTTGGTGTTTCAAAAAAGAATTCCGTGTAGAAGTTTTTTAGTTTTTTGATCATAACATACTCCTTTGTGCGAAGTGTACAATAAGAAAATTACCATTTGATTACAAAGAAGATTAGCTCATATAACGCTTTTTTTTGGAATCTTTGATTTTATCAACGTCAACCAAAATAAAACCATCCACACAATCGGAAAAATTTGGATCAATATTAAATCCATGAAAACTCAGCCCATCTTCAGTGCAAAGTTCAGCATACTGTTTGTACAGTGTTGGAATACTGGTATCAATATTTTTTAGACTGCTTTTTAATATTTTTAAATCGTTTTTACTGTTATGTGAAGAGGTGATATCTTTTAAAATATTATTTTCATAATGAAACTTATATCTCTTTTTTGCTTTGACCAGTTTTGTTTTTGGTTTAAAGTAGGCACTGTAATAATGCACAATTAAATCTTTTGCAATAGGAGAAAAAGATGCACTTAAGCTAACGGGCCCATACATATAGCGTATTTGGGGATTCTCTTTTAAATAAGCACCAATACCAAACCAAAGATAATCCAAGGCTCTGCTTCCCCAATACTTTGGCTGAACGAAACTTCGTCCAAGCTCTATGGAGTTTTCCAAATAGGGTTTAAAATCTTCTTGAAATTCAAACAAAGTATGGGTATAAAAGCCATCAAAACCATGTTGTTTGAGAATCTCTTTTGCGTTTCCTATTCTGTACGAACCCACAATCTCTAAATCATCTTCATCCCATAAAACAATATGTTCATAGTAGTGATCATATTTATCGGTATCTCTTTTTTTATTAACACCCTCATTAACTTGTCGAAAAGAGATTTCACGCAATCGTCCAATCTCTTTTAATACCGTTGAATCAGCCTCATAGGTATATAGATAAATCATTTTCCCATCGCTTGTTTTGCCTAAAAGTTTAGATTGTTTCAACTCTTTTTTGATAAGTTGTTTATTTTCACTATTTGCAATGGCATTTTGTGTTTGAAACAATGATTTTTTATCTTTTTTCAAATTGTAAAGATGTTTTTTATACATATTGGGTAAAGTTTTTTTATCAACATCTTTAGGATAGATGTCTTTGTGGGCGATCAGTTTACCAATTTTGATATTGATATTTTTATTATGTTGTTTAAACATCTCATCACTGAGTAGAACAGTTGAAAATGTTTTATTTAATACTGAGACGGTATAAAATGTTTTAGAGTTTTTTGCATCAACTAAAATAGGCAAGATAGGACTGTTTGATTTTTGCGCAAATTTTAAAAATCCTTTTTGCCATTTTCCATCGCGTATTCCATATGGACTAACACGACTCACTTCACCTGCTGGAAAAATAATAACAGCTTCTTCATTGTTTAAGCTGTCGTAAACACGTTGAATACTTTGTTTGCTTTGTGAAGTTTTAAAATTATCTATTTTTATAAAAAGAGCATCTAGGGATTTAACATCAGCTAAAAAATCATTCGCAATAATTTTAATATCTTTTCGAACAATTGAGATAAGTTTGAGCAAACACAGTGCATCAAGTGCACCTAAAGGATGATTTGCAATAATGACTACTCTTCCTGTTGATGGGATATTTAGTATATTGTTGTTTGAATATGAAAAATCTAATTTGAAATAATCCAATACCGCTTCAACAAATTCAAATCCTTTAAGATGTGCATGAAGATCTAAGAAGTCATTAATTTTATCTTCATGAATGAGCTTTTGTGCCACTTTAAAGAGTGATTTTTTAAGCATTGGACTTCGTTTGCTAAGGCTTGGATATTTGTTTATAATCTCTTTTTGAATATCGATCATATTAAGCGGCTTCTAGGTCATCTATATTGATAAGAGTTTCTGTGTTTTTGATTAAATCAATTAAGATAAACGTGTCCCAACCATAATCTTGTGTAACGCTGTATACGTAATCAAGATCATCAATATTATTAAAACAATGCGTATTTTGAGAGTCATCGTAATCGTACGATACGATAATTGCTTCGTATCCATTGGCAATGGCCAATAATATTTGCTCAGCGTTTGCAGATTTGATTTTTTGTATGTGTTTTTTCATAATGTATATCCTTTTTTCATCATCTAATTATAAAGAATATAAATGTCCGTTTGGTTACAAAAAAACAGAACAATAAAAAAAGGTAGAAGCCTTAGCTTCTACCTTTTTTAAAAGGGATTAGAGGTCGAAAATTAGTGTTTTTTAGATAACTCTTCTAAAGTTAATTTTACTCTTTTTGATACAGATTTTTGAATAGCTGCTCTTCGGTCATTTGGTAAAGCGATTAGTCCAATTTCACCTAAAATAGAATCAGTACCAATCATTTTTTCAGACATAAACATCTCAACATATTTAGCCATTGCTGGTACTTTTGATGCATGAGAGTTTTTTGTATAGAAAAATAAACTTCTAGAGATTGGGTACTTACCACTTGAAATTGTATCAGGTGTTGGAGAAACTCCATTTATTTTTGAACCACTTACTTTATCATCATTTTCCATTAAAAATGAGTAACCAAAGATTCCAAATGCTGCTTTGTTTTTATTTAGTTTTGATACGATCAAGTTGTCGTTTTCACCACTTGGAACATAAACACCATCAGTTCTGATTTTTTTGAATTTTTTGTATGCTTTATTTTTAACTTTGTCTGCTTTGTAAAGTTTTGTATAAACATCCATCTTTTTTGTTTGACCTTTTAAGATCATATCTTCAAAAGCGTCTCGTGTTCCAGATGATTTTGGAGGACCATAAATTACAATCTCTCTGTTTGGCAATGAAGCATCAATTTGATTCCATTTTGTGTATGGATTTTTAACCAATGATTTTCCATCTTGTGAAGGAACTTCAGCAGCTACTGCTAAAAGAAGTTGTTTTTTTGTTACACTAAATGGTTTGTTTGATTTAGCTTGTGCAAATGCAATACCGTCAAATCCAATTACCGCTTCAGTGATATCTGTTACGCCATTTTTTTCACACATGGTGAACTCTTTTGTTTTCATTCTTCTCGATGCGTTTGTGATATCTGGAGTATTCATGTCGTTTCCAGCACAAAACAGTTTCATTCCACCACCTGAACCTGTTGATTCAACAACTGGAGTTGGGTATGAAGTTGTAGCACCAAACTCTTCAGCAACAGCTGATGAAAATGGATATACTGTAGATGAACCTACAATTTTGATTTGATCTCTAGCTTGTAGAGAAACGGTTAAAGCAGATACTGCTAATACTGATAATGCAATTTTCTTAAATGTCATTTTTTAACTTCCTTTGTTTAAATATGTTGAAAGTATAAAATAAGATGATTACGATTTGGTTACATCAAAAAATCTAAGTAGATAATCACGTAAATAAATTTAAAACAGAAGTAAAAATCCTAAACTAAAGAGTATTTGCACTGCAAAAAGCAAAGAGGCCATTTTTAGTGCACGTTTACCACTGTTTTTAATGGCCGAAAAATGGATGCTAAGACCAATGGCACTCATGGCAACTACCAGGCTTAAATGCGACAGTGTTGAGATAAGCTCTTTTTATTTTATGAGATTTGCTCCACCTCGCGGTATTGCTGCTCTTTGTATACCCCATTGTAGCACGTGTGTAGCCCTGGCCGTAAGGGCCATGATGACTTGACGTCGTCCTC
>JAYEFX010000059.1:0-14435 GCA_034658775.1 Campylobacterota bacterium | reverse complement strand
TTTAAAATATTTTTTAATTCAATAGGTTCAAGAACTGTTATGTGAGGTATAAATTTTTGTATGGTAGGGATGATTTCCATAAAGTCTGTAACGGTTAATTCTATATCGCAAGATTCATCATCATATGTTTTAATTAATCGTTGAGTTTTTGAGATAGGTTTTCTTAGAAAGTACTTTGATACTTCTTTGTTAAAAAATAGCTGTATTAAGATTGGTTTATTTTCAGGTTTATGCCATGCATTAATAGCGGTATCAAATGAATCTACAATTTTTTTATAAGTGTCACCATCATAATACTCATCTAACTCAATAATTTTAGAGATTGAATTTAAATGATACTTTCTAATATCTTCATAGTTTGTATCAAAGCAAATAAGATACCAATATCCATCAAGATTTTTAATCTGCAAAGGATAGAGGTTTCTTTTTTTATCTCTATACATACATTCAATTATTCTTTTATTATCTATGGCATGATGTATTTGAATAATTTCATTTTTAAATTTATCTATTTTTTCAATATCACTCAATTGATAAATACTATGAGACAAAGCATCTTCATAGTTTACAAAAAGTGTATTAACTTTTTGAGACAAATCTTTATCACTGTATTTATCTTTACTTTTATTTTTAAGGATGGATATTATGGCTAAAGATTCCACATCAAAAAATGTTTTTATCAAAAAGTTATTTTTAGCCGTATACGATTTATTTGAATAGTCATAATAAAGTGTATCATCATCAAACAAGGGCAGAAGATACTCTTTAAAATCTGTTTGTATTATTTTATTTGTAACATCAAATCGTTCAGATAATTTTGGAGTAGAAAGGCTATAACCCTTTGATAGTAAGCTTAGCAAGGATGCTAATCTACTGATTCTGTTTTTTAGATTCATAATACATATTATTTAAAAGTGAATAATGTTTTACTTAAATTAGTTGTTATATTTTGATGCAAATCTCTCATTTTAAATTCAATACCATATCCACATGCTCTATCCCATCTTCATCATATGCTTTACTCACCACATCAAAAGATAAACTCTTATAAAACTCCATTAAGTATGTTTGTGCGGAGATACGAATAGGCGTATTTTTGTATTCATATTCACACTTCTTGATGCACTCTTGCACGAGTTCGTAGCCCAATCCACATCCGCGATTATTTTCATTGGTAAGTATGCGACCAATAGAGGGTTCTGCATACCTTGTATTGGGGAAGTTGACACGTGCGTAAGCTACCAATGTCCCTTGATCATCATGGCCCATAAGGTGCCATGATTGAGTGTCTAAACGATCTGCATCTTGATAGATACACTCTTGCTCAACGATAAAAACCTTTTGCCGTTCACAAAGTATCTGATGCATTTGTGCACCTGAAATCTCTTCAAACCGTTTCCAACTCCAATATGCTTTCATCAAGACTAATTGCTTCTCAACGCTTCAACGGGATCAAGTTTAGATGCTTTTAAAGCGGGTGAAATTGACGCTATTAAAGCGATCAAAATTACAATAATACTAATACTCACCACTTGACCTGCTTGCAATGTTGGATTGAGTATCAGATCACTTTGCTTCCCAAAACTGTAACTTATCTCAGACAGTTGCAATATTTTGATGATCACCAAGGAGGAGACACTTCCCACAATAGCACCCAATACTCCTAACATCAACCCTTCAGTTAAAAACAGTTTGACGATAGTTGAAGGGGGCGTTCCCATAGCAGCAATGGTACCAATCTCTTTTATGCGTTCATACACACTCATCACCATTACATTTAAAATAGAGATCAACACAATGGAGATTAAGATAATTTGAATCGATGCATTCATCACATCAAGCATTTTAACAATATTATAAAAAGGACTCAGCTTGGTCCAGTCATGCACTTCATACGCTGGTTTTCCTTGCTTGTTCAATATTTTCGTAAGAGGTTTAAGCTGTTCTTTCATCTGCGCTAGCATTGATGGATCTTTTAAACGAAGTACTATTTCACTCACCTCTACCCCTTTGATACGCAATACTTTTTTAGCATCATCAAGGTGAATGTATCCATCACGACCACCAGGTCCCGAGATCTGTGTCACCACACCAGAAATTTTTAGATTGATACCGTTAACACTTCCATTTTTATTGTTGGCAACCAATACAACGGTATCCCCTTTTTTAACTTTCATCCCTTTGGCTAAAAGTTCAGGGACAAGAATCTCCCCTTTTTTTAGCTTATCTCCAAGGATTCTGTCTTGAAGTTGTGGTAAAGTTTTAAATTCACTATGGGGATTAACTGCATTGAGTCGTATGTTTGTGGAGCTGACAAAATTTGAGAACATTGCTCCAAATTTGATACGATAGGAATAACTCTCCACTAAAGGATTGTCTTTGATGATCTTTTCAATTTGTTCGAGTTGTTTGGGTGTAAGGTTTTTATCCAAAGGTAAATTGTCCACTGAAGCTACGTACCCTTTTTTATGAATTTGAATATGACCCAACATACTGTCTGTGATCTGTCCAATCATGTAAGTTTTAAAGCTTCCAGCAAGTGCAGAATACACCAGCACAAATATAACTCCAAGAGTAATCAATGAAGCGGTCAGCCATGTACGTCTGGAATTTCTTTGCAGATTTCGATACGATATTTTTACTATATTATTCATCTAAGCAACCTTTTCATCTTTGATAATTTCACCATCGACTAGCGAAATAAGCCGATTCACTTTGGAAACAATTTTTTCATCATGTGTAGCAAATACAAACGTGGTATTGTGCTCTTGTTGAATTTTTTGCATCAATTGAATAATTTTATTGGCCGTGACTGAATCCAAATTTGCCGTTGGCTCATCAGCAAATACAATTTGAGGATTGGTCACCAGTGCTCGGGCAATCGCCACTCGTTGTTTTTGTCCTCCTGATATCTGATCAGGAAATTTATCTTTTTGATCCAACATCTCTACTTCTTCAAGTAAAGCCAACACTCTTTTTTTGCGTTCATCTTTTGGTAGATCTTGGATCATAATCAAAGGATACTCAATATTTTCATACACAGAAAGTACAGGAATAAGATTAAAGCTTTGAAAAATAAAACCAATATGCTCTCCTCTAAAGTTTGCTAATTGGGTCTTATTCATGCTGGTTGTATCATTATCTTGTATATGTAAACTCCCTGATGTTGGTGTATCCAAACATCCAAGCATGTTCAAAACCGTACTCTTCCCACTACCACTAGGACCTATTAAAGAGATAAACTCTCCTTCTCCAATATTAAGTGATAAGCTCTTTATCACCTCAAGATCAAGTTCACCAGTTTTGTAAACTTTTTTTAAATTTTTTGCTTCAATCATCTACGTCTCCTTATCCATTTTAAAATTATAAGATATTAGTGTTAATAGTGTATTAATAACGCAAACTAAAAGTAACCTTAGAAAATTAATCAACTTTTGGATATAATCTACGATTATTTAATACTATTAGGAATTCGTTTGAAAAAAATTACCGTTGCTCACTCGCCCGATGCTGATGATATATTTATGTATTACGCCATCAAATTTGGTTGGGTAGATTTAGAAAATACTGCATTTGATAACCTTGCATTGGATATCGAAACGCTTAACCAAGCAACACTTGAAGGCACTTATGATATTTGTGCTATCTCTTTTGCTCTGTACCCCTTTGTCAAAGATGACTTTGCTTTGCTTAAAACTGCGGTAAGTTTTGGAGATGGATACGGACCCAAACTGGTTAAGCAAAAAGGAAAGAAGCTTAAAGCTAATTTTAAAGTAGCTCTTAGTGGCAAATACACTACAAACGCCCTTTTATTTAAAATAGCGTACCCAAAAGCACGCATTACGTACATGAATTTTTTAGAGATCGAGCAAGCCGTTCTTGATGGAACGGTAGATGCAGGGGTATTGATCCATGAATCTATTTTGACCTACGATGACAAACTTGAAGTGGAACGTGAACTTTGGGATATTTGGCAAAGCCTTGCTGGTCCTGATCTGCCTTTACCTCTTGGAGGGATGTGTTTACGTCGCTCGATCCCACTGAATAACGCGATCAAATATGAAAATACGTTAATCAAAGCCGTAGAAGTAGCCAATAACAATAAATTGTTATTATCTAAAATGCTTATTGAAAGAGATCTCATTCGAGTTGATCATGATACGCTTCAAACGTATTTAGGGCTGTATGCCAATGATGACTCAATAGAGTTAAGTGCCGTGCAATACAAAGCACTCAACACTCTATACAAATTAGGATTTGATCACGGTTTTTACAGCGACTTGATTGATGCACAAGATTATACAATACCAACACAATACGAGGAAGTACGAAATGGCTAAAACTTTTTCCATTTTATTTTTTAGCTTTTTATTAGCCCTAAACATACACGCTAGTGAAAAATACGATGATGAATTTTCCGAATTCGATTATGAGTTTGCTCAAGAGGAAAAAGAGGTTCAAAAAAAACAAGAGAGTGACCCCTTAAGTGGCTATAACCGTGTTATGACCGATATCAATGATGGGCTTTACACTTATGCATTACGTCCAGTTTTTAAAGGTTATGATGCCATTGTTCATGACAATATCCAAGAAGGAATTGCAAATGTATTCAACAATTCCACGTTTCCTATACGATTTGTGAATAGTATTTTACAGTTGAAGTTTGATAAAGCAGTTATTGAGACGGGTCGATTTATCATCAATACAACGCTTGGAGTCTTTGGAATCTTTGATGTGGCAAAAAACCAATTTAATCTGGTCACCACCGCTGAAGATTTTGGACAAACTTTAGGGCATTATGGAGTAGGATCAGGTTGGCATATTGTATTACCTATTTTTGGTCCATCAAACATGCGAGATATGTTTAGCATGTTCCCGGATATCTATTTAAATCCAAGTACGTATGTATCGAGCAGAAGTGATACTTTTGTAGCGCATCCTGATCATGCTTGGGCATTGTTTGTGGGTGAAAGATTAAACTCAGGATCGATGAACTATTCACAGTACGATCTTATCCGTAAAGATGCGATTGATCTGTATCCGTATTTAAAAAATATGTATGAACAACACCGAGTTCAAAAAATTAAGGAATAAAAATGAAACAACTATTACTCACCATTTTGACAATATTTTTAAGTACCAACATACTTAGTGCGGATATCAAATCCGATATCTCCACACAATTTAATCAACGCTTAGATACCGCTTTGCAAGTTGTAAACAATAAAGAGATTGATAAAATGACACGAAATGAAGGTATTATTGATGCCATTAAACCTATGTTTGATTTTGAACTAATGGCAAAATTAAGTATTGGACGAGCATGGAAAAGTCTGGATGAACAAACGCAAAAAAACTTTGTACAAACTTATGTTGCACGTATGGAAAAATCCTATTCTGAAAAGATAGATACCTATACGGATGAAAAAGTGGTGATTCAAGATATGATTCAACCCAAAGCAAATAAAGCCATACTGATCACCTACCTTGCAAGTAAAAATGATAAACTCACCATGGATTATAAGTTTTATCTTCCAAAACAACAAAAACAAGATAAAGATGCATGGCTTATCTATGATGTTGTAATTGCAGGAGTAAGTATTATCAAAGCAGATCGTGCTCAATTTACAGAAGTACTCAAAACCAATGATATCCATTACCTTATGGATCAAATGAAAAAATAACTCTTCATGCAGCACAATGCGTATACAAAATCTGTACTTCACCACCCCAAAAAGGTGTTGGTACTGCTTACTCTGCTCACGCTTATTTTAGCTTTTTTTGCTACAAAATTAGAGATTGATGCATCAGCAGAAACACTGCTTCTTGAAAATGACAAAGATTTGCAACTCACACGTGAAGTATCCAATCGATACGGGGGTGCAGATTATTTAGTATTGACCTACAGTCCTAAAAGTGATCTTTTAAGCCAAGATTCGCTTTCTACACTGGCGCAACTTTCCACGCAAATTGAGCAGCTCAAAATGGTCACCTCAATCACCTCTATTTTAAATGTGCCCTTATTGCAATCTCCACCTAAACCCGTAAAAGAACTCTTAGCGAATATTCCAACATTAACATCACCTCAAACCAATAAGGTTTTAGCCAAACAAGAGTTTTTAAACTCTCCTTTATACAGCAACAATCTCGTAAGTCAAGATTTTAAAACAACGGCACTTCTAATTAATCTAAAAGATGATAAAAAATATCGTCAAATGATTCAACTGCGCCAAGAGTTACGTGCGCAAAACAATGCTCAAGCATTGGCTATTTTACAAAAAGAACTTAAAATTCATCGAGATATTGCTCGTGAAACGATGCATCAAAATATTCTTGATATTCGATCGATTTTACAAAAATACCAAAAAGATGCGCAACTGCATTTAGGTGGGGTAAGCATGATTGCAGATGATATTACCACCTACGTACAAAATGACCTAAACACTTTTGGGTTGGTGGTTTTTATCTTACTCATTGCCGTTTTAGCCATCATCTTTAGAGATCCTAAATGGGTATTTATCCCCATACTTATTTGTATCTACAGTGTATTAAGCACCACTGGACTATTGGGTTTATTGGGTTGGGAGATTACCGTTGTCTCTTCAAATTTTATCTCACTGCAACTGATTATGAACATGTCTTTAGTGATCCATTTAGTGATCAAATACAAAGAGTTTTTAGAGCACAATCCCACGCATTCACAACAACAACTGATCTATGATACAGTAAGAAGCATGGCAAAACCATCTTTTTTTGTGGTTATTACAACCATCACTGGGTTTTCATCATTGGTTCTTAGCAATATTTTGCCCATTATGAATTTTGGTTGGATGATGAGTATGGCAATTACACTATCACTCGTCTACACTTTTTTACTTTTCCCTTCTATTTTAATGTTGCTCAAAAAGAAAAAAGTGACGCACAATACGCGAAAAAATATCGCCTTTACCAAACATCTTGGAAACTACGCACAAAGTCATAAAACACTTATCATGCTAGGGATGCTTATAGCACTTACATTTACTTTTACAGGTGCTCAACGACTTTTTGTGGAGAATTCTTTTATTGATTATTTCAAACAAAATACTGAGATCTATAAAGGGATGAAGATCATCGATCAACAATTAGGGGGTACCACACCCTTGGATGTAGTGATCACTTTTAAGCAAGATGAAACCATCAATTCCATCACCATAGAAGATACTGCAAGTAGTGAAGATGACGATATGATGGATGAGTTTGAAGATGAATTTGCTGCAGATGCCAGTGAAGAGCAATATTGGTTTACCCAAGCTAAGATGCAAAGGGTCAAACAAATACATGATTACTTGGATTCACTTCCACAAGTAGGGAAAGTACTCTCTTTAGCCACCATGGGCGAAGTGGGAAAATCGCTCAATGATGGAAAAGAGCTGGACAGTTTAGCGCTTGCGCTTTTATACCAAAAGTTACCAAGTGAATATCGAAGCATCATTCTTGATCCCTACATGAACATCAAAAACAATCAAATTCGCATCACCATGAGAATTATTGATTCGCAAAAAGATCTGCGCCGTGATGCCTTGATCAAAAAAATTCATAAAGATTTAACCAGCATGCTTAACCCCAAATATGAACAGTATGGAGTTAGTGGAATCATGGTACTGTACAACAACATGTTGCAATCACTGTTTGACTCACAAATCAAAACTTTGGGGGTCGTGATCATCATCTTATTTATCATGTTTTTAATCCTCTTTAGATCATTAAAGGTGGCTCTTATTGCCATCACGGCTAACTTGGTACCCGTTGGTGTTATCTTTGGATTTATGGGATGGTTTAAAATCCCTCTTGATATGATGACCATCACTATTGCTGCTATTAGTATAGGGATTGCTGTGGACGATACCATCCATTACATCCATCGATTTACACTTGAATATGAAAAAACAAAAAATTACCTTCAATCCATGCGCAATGCACATCAAGGGATTGGAACGGCAATGTTTTATACCTCATTGATCATTATGATTGGATTTTCAGTATTGATTATCTCTGCTTTTATCCCTACGATTTATTTTGGGATTCTTACCATCATTGCTATGTTTATGGCAATTGTTGCGGATCTTCTTTTACTTCCAGTGCTGCTGCTGATATTTAAACCTTTTAAGAATTAACATGACCAAATCCATTGATTTTTCTCGATACTCCTCTTTGCACATTGGGCCTACCCTTGAGGTTGAAGTATTGGACTGCATAGCTGAACAAAACGAACAATACCATATTATTGGTCGAGCAAACAATCTTTTGTTGGGTCCAAAGGTAAGTAATCTTGCAATTTTAGGTGATGCTTTTAATTACATTGAACAAAAAAAGAATAAACTGCACGTGGGGTGCGCAACAAGTAGCGGAAAGCTGCTTACGTACACACGTAAGCATGACATTGCCAATCTCGAATTTTTAGCCAAGCTTCCAGGTAATCTAGGGGGTCTAACTAAAATGAATGCGGGGCTAAAGCAATGGGAAGTTTTCAACTACATCCACAGCATCAAAACCAAAGATGGCTATATTTTAAAAGAGGACATTGATCATGGCTATCGACATACAAAAATAGATTCCATCATCTATGAGGTGGTTTTTAACGTCCAATATGGATACAGCACTCAAAATCAAACCATGTTTACCAAAATGCGCGACAATCAACCCCAAGACCCAAGTGCAGGATCGTGCTTTAAAAATCCACCCAATGATAGTGCAGGAAGACTAATAGAAGCCGTAGGACTAAAAGGGATACAGCATGGGGGTGTCTCTTTTAGTGCCAAACATGCAAACTTTTTGGTCAATCTAGGTGGAGGAACATTTGATGAAGCACTGTATCTTATCAACCTTGCACAACAAAAAGTGCACGAACAATTTAATATCTCTTTAGAAGTTGAAATAGAGATTTTAAACGGTAAAGTTTAATTAGAAAAAGGACAAACAATGAAAAAATTATTTACACTGTGCCTATTGGCATCGAGCTACGTATTAGCCCAAGAGATTACGCTTAAAGACACTTCATCCTCATTGGATATCACCATCTACAACAATAACTTAGGCTTTGTGAAACAAAATAAATCATTTAAAATACCTCAAAAAGGGTATCATAACTTATCTTATGAAGGAGTGCCCCACTCTATTGTGATTGATTCGGTTATTCCTACCTTTTCACAAAATACAACAACACTGTACTCTCAAAATTTTGAACAAAATGATGTTAACTATAAGAGTATTTTAGAATATTATAAAAAAAATAATCTTAATGTAAATTATTATGAACCCACTTTGAATACCACAAAAAAGAAAATAGCTAGGGGAAAAATAATCTCCAAGGTACAAAACATCATGACCCTTCAAAACAACAAGGGGAAAATACAAAGCATTGCCATTTCAGATATTTATTTTGACTCCTTGCCATTGGCTTTACAACGCACCAAACCAAGTTTATCATGGAGAGTTTTTTCCAATTCAGGGAAGCAAGATGTAGCATTAAAATATTTAATGAACAATATCTCATGGAATGCGAACTATACCTTGGACCTAAACAAACCCAATGCCAATCTAAAAGGCTGGATAACCATCAACAACAACACAGGAATCGCTTTTGAAAATGCAAATATCTATTGTCTAGCAGGACAAGTCAACAAGGTGACACCTGTATCCAATCCTCGTGTAATGAAAAAGATGATGGTACGTGCTGAAGCAATGATGGATGCTGCACCCATCGCTGTAAAAGAACAATCCATGAGTGGCTACCATTTGTACACTATCCCTTTTAAAGAGACCATTACAAAAGGTTCCAAACAAATTAATTTTATTCAAAAACCAGAAGTACACTATGAACAAATTGCTAGCATCAATACGTCCATGCCAACCTATCAACTTAGTCGTGAGAAAAAACTCTCTTTTGATCATGTGGTGCAAATCAAAAACACTAAAGCAAACGGTTTAGGTTTGGCATTGCCAAAAGGAATTGTTCGGGTATTTTCAAAAGATGATGAAGGAAAAACGCACTTTATAGGTGAAAATCGGATTAAGCACACGGCCAATAAAGAGGATATCAAAATAAAAATAGGTAAATTTTTTGATATCAAAGCCAGTGTCAAGCAGATAAAATTCAAATCAACCAACACCACATTTGATCGCTATTTGTTGTCTAAAATAGAAACAAAAGTAAGCAATCAAGATAAAGTTGTCCGAACCATTCATATCGATCAAACGCATTCGGGCTATGGTAAATATGAACTGCATTCAAGCTGTTCGGGTCTGTGTCAAGAGGAAAAATTAAGCGCCACAAGAACACGTTATGTATTAAATTTAAAACCTAAAGAGGAATATGTTTTTACCACTACGTATGAGTTGGACTAAAAAGGGATAAATAGATCCCAATTCCTATAAAAACTGCTCCAACAATATGGTAAAAACTTAATGTCTCACCTAAAAATACATACGCTAGAATTGCACCAAAAAGGGGCATAAGGTGGGTAAATTGCCCTGTTTTATTTGCCCCAATTTGAGCAATACCTTGATGCCAAAAATAATACGACAGCACCGAAGTAAATAGTGAGATGTAGATAAAAGCAGGATAATATACTTTAACCAAAACAATATCTTCACTCAATGAGTATCCCATTAAAAAGTACACTATACTTAACCAAAATAACCCCACAAAAACAATGGTGGTAAAAAATTCAAAGTCACTTAAATTTTTAGGTTTAAATCGTACCAATACTGAATACAACGCCCAAGAACTTGAAGCAGCAACTACCCAAAAATCACCATGACTAAATTGCACATCGTGTAAACTTAACAACTCCCCTTTTACGATAAGAAAAACCACACCAAAAGTGGACAATAAAATTCCAATCAACTGCTTAAGTACAATAGGCACTTTGAGGATTAAAAACGAAAGTACAAGTATGGCAATAGGTACTGAAGAGTTGATCAATAAGGCATTGGTTGCAGTCGTTTCTTGCAATCCTATGTACAATAGTGTATTAAACATGGTGATTCCAAGTATGGCCAATACATTGATGATGATAAAATCACTTTTAAGTGCTTGAAAAATTTTACGGTAACTTCTAAATAAAAGTGGGGACATTAACAGTGCAGCACCCAGCCAACGAAACATGGCAAGTTGCACAGGATCAATCCCACCAGAAACATAGCGCCCTATAATAAAGTTTCCACTCCAAAATAATACACACAAAACCAACAACACTGCTACAGGCATAATCCACCCTTATAAAAAATACTTACTTAAAGATTTAACATCTATTTATACCATTTTAGGTAAAATTGCATAAAAATTTACTAAGGATGATTATGCCTAAAGAAGAGATATCTATTTTCCGACAAATTGTTAATATTGAAGGGTGGTCGTTTTTAATCCTATTATTCATTGCAATGCCCATGAAATATATGATGGGATACCCACTTGCGACTAAAATTGTTGGGATGATCCATGGAGTTTTATTCATCTACTACATCATTATGCAATTTAAATCTTCTCAAAAGTATGGATGGACATTGGCTCAAAATCTTAAATATTTTATTGCTTCACTTATCCCTTTTGGAACATTCTATATCAAAAATGAACTTATTGAATTGGAAAACCAATACAAACAAGAGGAAACTGTTAACAACAACTAATCATGGGAAAATACCTTTTTTTTATAGTATTCTTTAGTGTTTTTACACTTATGAATATCTATACATACAAAAGGTTTATCACCAAACTTCACCTCCACCAAAGCATATCCTTGGGCATTAAATATTTGATGATATTTACCCTTGGATTCACCTTTTTATATCTTATTTCACGATATTACGACGCTTTAGATCAACAACTATTGTATTTTTCATCGTATTTTATTGGTATTGGGTTTATCTTATTCAGTGTTGCTGTGGTATACGATCTTAGCACTTTACTTTCAAAAAAAATATTCAGCCCCTCAACCAAACGAAAGCTTTTCATCGACAGTGCCATTATCCTCTTACTATTAGCATACATTAGTATAGGTATTTTCAACGGACAATCCAACCCTCAAATCCAAACCACCAATATAACCATTGGAGTTAAAACACCACTAAAAATAGTACAACTCTCAGATGTGCACATTGGAAATACAATCAAAAAAGATTTTATTGAAAACCTTGTGCAAACGGTTAATGCACAAAAACCTGATTTAGTTGTTTTAACGGGAGATTTAATTGATTTAGAAATTGAAAAAATCAAGCACGACGTTGCCCCATTAAAAGATCTTAAAAGTACCTATGGAACCTATTTTATTTTAGGAAACCATGAATACTTTCATCACGCCAAAAGCATTGTTGCGTATCTCAAAACTTTAGGTATCAAACCTTTGCTCAATGAATCGGTACTGATTAATAAGCAATTTAATTTAGTAGGATTAACCGACTACATTGGTTACCGCACAAACTATTTAGCTCCTGATGTTAAAAAAGCGTATGCACATGTCCATCCAAATTATCCAACCATTGTTTTAGCCCATCAGCCAAAGCTTCTACATGAACTCCTAGAATACAAACCCAATTTACTTCTTAGTGGTCACACCCATGGGGGACAAATTTTTCCTTTTGGATTGTTGGTACTATTAGATCAGCCTTATTTAAGTGGTTTGCACAAGCAAGAACAAACACAATTGTACATCTCTAGAGGAACAGGGTATTGGGGGCCACCTATTCGACTTTTTGCACCAAGCGAGATCTCAGTTCTAAACATACAATAATTAGACATCCATATCTACATCTAAAGTGATCACTGTTTTTGCTATTGATGCCATCTTTTCTGATTTTAAAAGTACTTTTTCATTTTCATACTTAGGGACAAGTCAAGAAGATTACGTCCTAAAAACTCCTCTTGTGAATAATCAAACATCTCCATCAACAGGCTTGTTATGTTTATGCACTTGGGTATAACTGTAGCATATTTCACTTAAGTCATCTCCAAATTTCAACAAAAATCGTGTATTTATTTAGCTATAATGCACCCATGAATTTAACACAACAACAAATTGACCAATTTCATCACGATGGATTTTTAATCCTAAATAAGTTTGCTTCAAAACACTTATGTGATCAGATACACCAAAGTGCCCAAAAACACATGAATAATCTAACGCTCCCCATTGAATCTGAACAAGAGTATCAGCAACAAAAATCTACCACAATTACTCTACGACGGCTACGTCAAGTTTACGATAGAGAAGATATTTTTAAACAATGGATGACCAATACAGAAATTCGCCCTATGCTAAAACAACTTCTTGGTGAGACTCCTGTATTAACCCTTGCCCATCATAACTCCATCATGACAAAAATGCCGCATGACAGTTCACCAACATGTTGGCATCAAGACAAACGATATTGGCACTATCATGATGATAATCTTTTGAGTGTTTGGCTTGCATTGGATGATGAGTATTTAGACAATGGCTTATTAGAATTTATCCCTAGCAGTCATAAACTGCATCTGCATCCGGATCAATTTGATGAACGTACCTGTTTTAAAGATAATAAGAAAAACCAAAGTATCCTGCAAAATAAAGTGCACAGCAATTTAAGCAAAGGAGATATTGTATTTTTTCACTGTAAAACATTGCATGCAGCGAGTAAAAATCATACGCAAAAACCTAAAGTCTCTTTTGTCTACACCGTCAAAGGTATACATACCCAAGCCATAACAAATTCAAGAAGTGATGCTCGGGAGGTTATTTTAGATGATACAGTGTGATTACTTAATTATTGGAGCAGGAATTATTGGACTGAGTATTGCTAAAAGTATAAAACAGAAGCTTCCTGATGCATCTATTATCATTATTGAAAAAGAGGATCATGTCGCACAGCATGCTAGTGGAAGAAACAGTGGGGTCTTGCACGCAGGATTTTATTATACAGCCGATTCACTCAAAGCTAAATTTACCAAAGAGGGAAATGCTTTATTAACTCAATATTGTTTAGACAATAAACTTGCCATCAATCAATGCGGTAAAGTGATTGTAGCTTCCAATCAAAAGGAACTTGAAGGATTAGAGGAGTTAAAACGCAGAGGTGAGCGAAATGCAGTGGAACTGCATTGGCTAAGTCAAGAGGAGTTGCATCAAAAATATCCAGATATCAAAACCCATCAAAAAGCACTTTACTCCCCTAGTACCTCTACCGTAAATCCCAAAGAGGTATGTGAAGCTATTTATAAAGATTTATTGGCCAGTAACGTTCAGGTTAAACTCAATACATCGTACATCAAAAGAGTGAACTCAACGACTGTTCAAACCAGCAATGAAATTATTCAATATTCCAAAGTGATCAATTGTGCTGGACTGTATGCAGATAAAATAGCACAAGATTTTTCCTGTGCAAAGAACTTTACAATCATCCCATTTAAAGGAATTTAT
>JAYEFX010000058.1:0-14536 GCA_034658775.1 Campylobacterota bacterium | reverse complement strand
GGCCATTGGAAGTCCACCTGGTAAGTGACCTACGATGGATCTTGCAAATTCGATGATTCTTGCAGCAGAACTACCTTTACTTAACAGTTGACCTGCAAGAATAAACATAGGGATAGCCATCAATGAATAATGCTCAATTTTTTCAAATATCATGGCGGATATTTCAATGGGGCTTACATCCGTAAAAAACACCAACGTAGCAAACGTTGATGCTCCAAGTGCAATAGCAATAGGAGAACCAATAACCAATAAAAATATAAATACCGTAAACAGTGCAGCAATACTCATAGCATACCTCCTGTTTTTCGTTCAACTTCTTTAAGCATCTTTTCAGTATTTGCTTTTGATTGTGCTTTTAGTTCTTCAATATGCGCATCCATCTCTTTAATAAGTTCCTTTGATTCTGAATTGTGTACAATTTCATGAGAAGGGGTCTTAAATGTCACCCAAATCTTTTCCATCACATGTATTGCACCAAAAGCAAAAGAGATAGGAATAACCAAGTAGATAATCCACATGGGTATCTCTAGATCGACAGACATCTCTTCAAGTTCAATAACCAATTGTAAATATTCGTATCCATAATAGGATATGGCAAGTAAAAATACAAGAGTGATAAAATACGATACAAGCATCATCATTTTACCAATTTTTGGATCAACTTTTTCGACAAGAATATTAATTGCAATATGGGCATCTTTTTTGAAACAATACGCTGCTCCAAAAAATACACTCCATAAAAACATGTATGTAGTTAGCTCTGCTGCCCAAGTTAATGAAGCATCAAAAGCATATCGTGCAACCACATTGGTAAAAGCGATGGCAACTCCACCGCTAATCCCAATGGCTGCTATGTATCGATTGATAAAATCTATTGTTTTATCAAGATAAGTAAACGCATTCATTGTGTCCTACTTTTTTATAAATTTTCTATTTTGTGTTTATAGCACCCTCAATAAGGTCTTTACCAATTTTTTTGCTGTCGTAGAATTTTGGATAAATTGTACTAACTGCATCTCTCCAAGCTTGTAACTGAGTATCATTTAACTCATGAATTTGAAGTCTTCCTGTATCTTTTGCGTATGCTTTGATAAGATCAAGTTGTTTAGTGTTTAACTCTTCGGCATAGATTCTTTCTTGTGCCGTTGCTTCGTTCATCGCTTGCGTTACATTCGCTTGTAAATCTGCTGGTAGTGAGTTCCAGAATTTTTTAGACATTACAACTAAGTATCCTAAATAACCGTGGTTGGTTAATGATAAATGTTTTTGTACTTCATAGAATTTTTTAGTGTAGATGTTTGAGTTGGTATTTTCTTGACCATCAATTACACCTTGTTGCAATCCTGAATAAACTTCAGAAAATGGCATCATTTGTGGATTTGCACCAACGGCTTGAAATTGTGCTTCAAGAACTTTAGAACTCATGATTCTAAACTTTTGACCTTTAGCATCTGCTGGTACTAATAGTGGTTTGTCTTTTGAAGTTGAAAGTTGTTTAAAGTGGTTATCCCAAAAGTTCAATGCTACAATACCTTTAGCCTTTACCATATCTTTAAGTTTTTGTCCTACAACACCATCTTGAACTCTGTGTAAATGATCAATATCTTTAAATAAAAATGGTAGATCAAACAATGCTAATTGAGGTACAATTTTACCAAACTTAGAAAATGATGGACATGCCATCTGAACTGAATTTAATCGAAGTGCTTTTAATACGGCTTTATCACCATACAATTGAGATGATGGATAAACTTGTACATCAATTTTACCTTTAGATAACTCTTCTAGTCTTTTTTCAAAGAAAACTGCTGCTTTACCTTTTGGTGTATTTTCACTTACAACGTGTGAAAATTTCAATGTAAAGTCTGCACTCAATCCCGCAGTTGCAAGCACGGCTGCTGCAACAGTTCCTAAAATGATTTTTTTCATAGTAAACTCCTAATGTTTTATTTGATTCCATTATAAACTATGAAAGTGTTGTATTTATGTAAAATAAGTAGGGTTTAAGTCTGGTAGCTAAATTCAAATTTTAATGTTACTATTAGAAACAAAAAAGGCTAAGATTGAATAAGATAGCCCTCGTTTTGAATATTTTTGATAAGATCAATGGGGATTTTTTTACGAAGATTTTTAATAAACAGTCGTAAAGCATTTTGACTCATGCTTTTTTGATTCCACAGTTTATCTTCAATCTCACTGTAGGTTACCAGTGAGTTTTTTTCGAGTAGCAATTGGATGAAACTGTTTTCTTTGTTGGTTAATAAAAACTCTTCATCGTTGTACATAATGCTATTTTTACTTTGATTATAGATGCAATTTGGGCTGAGTGTAAGTAAATTAGATCGCTTGTGCTTTGTTAAAAACAGTGCAAATATCTCTTCAAGTTTGGTTTGAGTAATGGGTTTGACGATGTATTTTAATAAACTAAGTTCAACCGATGTGAGAATATCATCAACTTCAGTATACGCAGAGATGATCACTATATCCGTTGATTGATCTGTTTGCCGAATTTCTTGTATCATCTCAATACCAGTTAGATGGGGCATTTTTATATCGGTGATAATTAAGTCAGGTTTGAATTCCTTATATTTCTCTAATCCATCTTGACCATCAATAGCTATATGTACTTTTTTAAAATATAATGATAAAATCTCTTCAAGATTATCGCGTATCCCTTTTTCATTTTCAACAAATAAAAGGGTGTACGTAGATAAGTCACTTAAAAAACTTTGATTCATAATAAGGAGCCTTGTGCATTTTTTTCAACATAAAAATATTGCAAAAACAATTGTTTTTACTTTTGTTTCAATTATTTTAGCAAATAGTTTATTAATTTCATTCTTTTATATTAATAATAAATACGAAGATTACGATAAACATATCATAAAGATACAAAAAGAGCAAATATTATTGCAACAAAAAGAGATTAAAAAACAGATTGATAGTATTGTTAATACTATTGAATTTCAATACCGTACAAATCAAGATAAAGCACATTTAGTGCAAAACTTAATCAATTGGATAAACTCCATCTCTTACGATATGCAAAAAAGTGATTATATTTTTGTCTATAAGGTACGTGATATAAATGGGGGAAATAAGTTTGCAGAGTTACTGATAAACCCAAATCGTCCTGATCTTTTAGGTAAATACCTTTCGGATGATTATACGGATGCCAAAGGGAAACAATTTAGAAAAGAGTTTTTAAAAGATATTCGAGCAAAAGGGGAATCTTTTGTAACCTATGCGTATAAAAAACCTTCAACGCAAGAGGTTATTGAAAAAATATCCTATTTTAAATATTTTAAAGAGTTAAATTGGATTGTGGCAAAAGGGGTGTATGCTGATGATATTGATCTAAAAGTTGAAGAGTTAAGACACGAATACGATATTAGCGTCAAAAAACAAATATTGGAAAACGTGTACTCATTTCTTATCATTTTTATGATAGCCGTGGTTGTGGCATATCTTATGGGACGACGAATAGAGATGGTATTAGCGGAAAAAGAAAAAGAGGTTGAGCATAAACGTGCGCAACTTGAAAACCTTAATAGAAACTTGCAATCACAAGTAAAGGTTGAAGTTGAAAAAGCGAGTGAACAAGAAAAAATTCTTATGCAAAAATCAAAATTTATTGCAATGGGTGAGATGATCAGTAATATCGCTCATCAATGGAGACAGCCAATTTCTGAGTTGTCCACTATTTTTATGAACATAAAAATGCGTTATGATTTGGAAAAACTTGATTCAGATTTTATGCAAAAAAAAGCAAAAGAGACAGAGCATCTTTTAGAGTATATGTCTACCACAATTGATGACTTTAGAAGTTTTTTTAAACCCAATAAACAAAAAGAGACATTTAAAATAGAGCAGGTTATTGAAGCTGTATTGCATATTGTAGGATTGAGCATTGAAAGTAACAATATTAAAATACATTATGATGGACAAAAAGATTTAGTGTACAAGGGCTATCCAAATGAGCTTGAACAAGCAATTTTAAACATCATTGGTAATGCAAAAGATGCATTAAGTGAACAAAAAATACAAAATGCTTTTATTAAAATCGATACTTTTGAAGATAAGGGTACCATTTACATAAGCATCAGAGACAATGCAAAAGGGATACAAAGTAAACCTATAGAGGCAATTTTTGAACCTTATTTTACAACCAAAGAGGATCATCACGGTACAGGTATAGGTTTGTACATGACAAAGATGATTGTGGAAAAAAATATGCAAGGTAAACTCAGCGTTGAAAATATATCTGGTGGAGCAAAATTTATGATCACACTTCCTATAATAGCATCAAAAATTTGATACGTTTGTAATCAAGTTACAATTAACATTATGCTAAAATATTGCTATGGCAGTAAAGCAGATAATAACTAAAATTAATAATACGGATTATACATTTGATATAGCGTATGAGATTATCAATCCAGGCAGTCAAGATACCGTTGTATTTTTGCATGGCTGGGGAAGCAATAAAGAGATAATGAAGCAAGCATTTGAAAAAGAATTTGATTCAATGAAGCATCTTTATGTAGATATGCCAGGTTTTGGAAAAAGTACGTGTGATGTTGCTTTAACAACCAAAGACTATGCCCAAATTATGCAAACTTTTTTTAAGCAATTAAAAACTGATGTTAAAATTATAGCAGGACACTCTTTTGGTGGTAAAGTAGCAACACTTTTAAATCCACCATTATTACTTTTATTAAGCACGGCTGGAATCATTGAAGAGAAATCAGATAATGTAAAATTTAAAATAAAAATGGCAAAAGTTTTAAATTCCTTAGGACTTTCCTTTTTAGGTAAATTTTTTAGAAGCAAAGATGTAAACACCATGAATGAAACGATGTATCAAACATTTAAAAATGTGGTGGATGAAGATTTTAGCAATATTTTTAAAAATTACAGCGGTCAAACAAAAATTTTTTGGGGCAAAAACGATACTGCAACATCCCTAAAATCTGGACAAACAATCCATAATTTAATACAAAACAGTGAGTTTAAAGCGTATGATTCAGATCATTACTTTTTTCTTCATCATGCAAAGGATATAGCAACATGTACATGTTAGAGATGATTACCAATATTTTATTGGTTATGAGTTTAGGGTGGTATTTGATTACCAATTTACAATGGTATAACTATAAAATAGAGCGTGTGATTTTAAAACATCACAAAGTTCGTTGGCATATTACCTATTTTGTGACACCTATTGTGTTGTATTATCTACTTGATCCTATCTACTATGCAATTTATTTTTATCCTTTATATCTTAGTACGGTGTATTTATGGAATAAAAAGTTGGATAAGCCACTGGTGATGACAGCACGAGTAAAACGTTTTTTAGCTATTTTACTTTTCTTATCGTTTGCCGTAAACACATTGTGTTTAGCATCAGTTTCATGCAGTAGTTCGGGTGTGATTGTGACGTTAATGTTGGCGTATGGTATCTCGATGTTACTTGAAAAAATATTTTTTATCACCTATAAAGAGCAGGCAAAAAAACGTTTAGCCAGTATTGATAATCTTAAAGTTATAGCTATCACGGCATCCTTTGGTAAAACCTCAATCAAAAACTATTTGTATCAAGTTTTACATAAGCGTTATCGTACCTACATGACACCACGAAGTGTAAATACGCTAGGGGGATTGGTATTGGATGTTAATCGTGACTTACCCAATAACGTAGAGATATACATTGCTGAAGCAGGAGCACGTGCAAAAGGGGACATAGCAGATATTACACATTTTTTATCTCCTCAATACGCTATTATAGGAAGTGTTGGAGAACAACACATAGAGTATTTTAAAACCTTGGATAATATTATCCATACAAAGATGGAATTGTTGCAATCAAAACGACTTAAAAAAGGCTTTGTGCACAGTTCTGTACCTATTTTGGATTATGATACGATCGTAAAATTTCCAAACAATTTAGAAATAACCATGAGTAACTTAGATGGTATTTGGTTTGATATTGATATAAATGGAATTACTGAACATTTTCATGCACCAATTTTAGGAAGTTTTAATGCTATTAATTTAACGGCAGTAATACTGTGTGCACATGAATTGGGTATGAGTATTGAAGAGATAAAAATTGCTATTAACAACATGAAATCAGTAGCACATCGCCTGGAAAAAATAGAATCTGGTGGAAAAATTATTTTAGATGACAGTTTTAATGGAAATCTTGAAGGGATGCTTGAAGCAGTAAAAATATCATCAACGCACCTAGGAAATAAAGTGATTGTGACACCAGGAATTGTTGAATCAACACAAGAAGCAAATATACAGTTGATACAAGCTATTGATGAGGTATTTGATCTGGTGATCGTAACTGGAAGTTTAAATGCGGAACTGTTTAAAGCAACTCTAAATAATGCGAAGATGATACATTTAGAGGATAAAGCAACCCAAATGGAATCAACATTAGCACAAAAAACAAGTGCTGGTGATTTGATCTTGTTTGCTAATGATGCGCCCAATTTTATTTAGGAAAATTTATGGAAAGATTGTATTCCCCTTGGAGAAATGATTATGTTTCAACAACCAACAAAATACAGGGGTGTGTTTTTTGCCACATTAGCAAAACTCCTAGTGATGATGATGCTTTAGGGGTATTGTATCGTGATGACAAATGTTTTATTGTTATGAATAAATACCCCTATTCCCCTGGTCATTTTATGGTTATTCCTCATCTTCATACCGATAAGGTAGAGGACTTAGCATCAGATATTTGGGCACACATGAGTATTAAAGCACAGCAAGGTGTGCGAATGCTTAAAGATGTTTTAAATGCTGGTGGTGTTAATCTGGGGATGAATTTAGGTAAAATTGGTGGTGCAGGGATTGAACAACACGTGCATTACCACATTGTTCCACGCTGGATGGGGGATACCAACTTTATCACCTCAATTGGTGATACGCGTATATACAGTACAGATTTTGAAGTGATTTATAAAAAACTTAAAGAAAATTCACCCAAATATTTTATTTAATTTACAGTGTTTTGACAAAGGGTGATTGCCTCTTGAACGGCATTGATATAGCTTTTTGAACTCAGTTGGGATGAGTTTTGATACGCTAAATTAAAAGCAGTTCCATGATCTACAGAAGTTCGTACAATAGGCAGATTCAAACTGACGTTGATTGATTCATCAAAATATAAAGCTTTTAGAGGTGCTAAACCTTGATCATGATACATTGCTACTAGATACTTATACTCTTTTCGTACATTGGGTGTAAAGGCAATATCTGGAACCAGTGGACCTTCAAAAATATTTTTACCCAATATTTTATTAGCATCTTGAATTGCTGCGTGTATATCAAGCTCTTCATTGCCTAAAACTCCATTGTCACTTGCATGAGGGTTAAGTCCTAATACACCTATTTTATCATAATGTACACAGTTGTAAAAATCAAGTAAAAAAGACAAAAGTTTAGATTTTTTAATTTGTGCAGGTACCTTTTTAAGGGCGATGTGTTCTGTGTACAGTGCTACAAAAAGTTTTTTACATCCCAACATCATAATGGCATGTTTGTCAAAAATATCACGTAAAGCATCCGTATGCCCTACATAATGAATAGCAGCTTTTTCCCAGGCTTTTTTATGAATTGGCAGGGTGACCATTGCAGATACTTCTTTTTGTGTGCAAAGTTGTACCGCATCGTAAAATGAATGATAGGAATACAGGCCACTTTTTTTGGAAATTTTACCTGGTTTAATAGCAAATTTTCCTTTAGTTTGATGCAGTTTCATATTTTTGGGCAAGTTACTCTGAAGTAGGGTAGTGGCACGATTGAGCATTGTGTCATTGATGCAGTAAATAGGTTGACATATTTTACAGATACGATGGTGATTTTTGATAATAAGTTCAATACCAATGCCATTTAGGTCACCAATACTGATCGCTATTTTTTCTCGCATAACTCTTTCATGCTGGAAATTGCATCACCTAAACCTGTAAATACAGATCGTGCGATAATACTTTGTCCAATATTAAGCTCTTCAATATGTTTTAATGGTGTTATGTATTCTATGTTTTGGTAATTTATTCCATGACCAGCAGCTACTTTTAAACCAAGTTTTTTAGCGTATTTAGAAGTTTTTTTAATCTTTTTTATTGATTCATTAAAGCGTTTTTTTAATTCATCTCGAGGTAAGTCTAGCTCTTCAATACAGTTGTGCGTTTGTGCTAAATTTGAGTACAGCATGGCATAAATATTAGCAAAACTTCCCGTGTGCAACTCTATCCATTCAACTTCAAGCATCCGTGACAGATCAATCATATCTTTTGTAGGGTCGATAAATAAAGATACTTCTATTTCATGTTGATGCAGTGTATCCACTGCTTTTTGAATTGCTTTAAAGTTGTTTTCACAATCAAGTCCACCTTCAGTGGTGACCTCTTCTCGATTTTCAGGAACCAATGTCACTCGTGTGGGTTTTAATTTGCATACAATATCAATGATTTGTTTATTGATTGAACATTCAAGATTAATAGGAAGCGCTGATTGTTCAATGATTTGTTCTGCATCACGATCATGAATATGTCGACGATCTTCTCTTAAATGAATAGTGATCTGATCTGCACCAGATACTTTACAAATACCCAATGCATCCAGCGGATTAGGATCATTTATCTTTCGTGCTTCTCGTAAGACAGCAATGTGGTCAATGTTTACACCCAATAACATACTGCAACAATCTTAAGATAAAAATTGTCGTGTAGTTGCATACAGCGAAGGAATATCTGTTTTACCAATAAATCCATCAACACCAATTTTATCCATTTTCCCTTTAACTGCATCCGTGGTCATACTTGAATTAACAACTACCGGGATATGATTAAATTTTGAACTTTCTTTGATGTACGTAGCTACTTGATATCCATCGGTTTCTGGCATCTCAATATCGGTGATAATTAATCCAATATCATTAGGATTCAGTTCCTCTATTCGTTTCAGTAAGAGTGCACCGTTGTTGTAGATTTCATAATGTGCATTAACCTTTTTAAAGAAGCTTTCAAGCACATTTCGCGCTACTCCACTGTCTTCAGCTGCAAGAATAAGTTTATTGCTTGTCAAGCGAGTTTCAACGTATTTATTTAAATCACTCTCTCCATCATTGGTCCAGCCAATATCTTGAAGCAGTTGTTCTGCATTAAATACGGTACACAGTTCATCTTTATTGTCTACTTTTACATAGGTTGTGTAGGTGATTTTTGAATTTTGATCTTCAGATTGGATAAGTTCATCAGTTGTTTTTTCTACAATATCAAGCATATTTTTGATTAGAAAACCAATCTTTTTATGATTGAATTCACAAAATATAATTAGCTCATATTCCTTAATGTCCAGTGCTGGTTCCCCTAGCCATCTATCAAGATTGATCAGCGTAACAGGTTCTCCACGAATGGTAGCTGTACCTGCTATATAATCAGAACTCTTTGGTGTATTATTGATGGTGACCTCTTCGGTGATGATAAATGCTTTAATTTTTGCAATGTTGATTGCATAAATATTATTATGCCCTGTATAAAATACAGCAAGTTGTTGAACATTTCTCAAATGAGCTTGTGTCATTTGTTCTACACTAGTACCAATGCTCATATCAATCCTTTATGAATAAAATATTATTTATGGTATTAATTTTATCTGAAAATTGCTTAAAATAATTTAACTCTCTGTAAGTATTTTCATTTTATTATCAAGAAGTTCGATAAAAAGCTCTTTTTTACCTTTAAATTGATAGTTTGCTGTTCTGTAATCTTCATCCATAACCACACGAAACATTTTTTTATTTTGTGAATTTGGGTAGGGCATTATAT
Organism: Campylobacterota bacterium; assembly: GCA_034658775.1. Lineage (GTDB taxonomy): Bacteria > Campylobacterota > Campylobacteria > Campylobacterales > Arcobacteraceae > JAYEFX01. The sequence continues at coordinate 4,691 of JAYEFX010000058.1, read as the reverse complement.
TGATATTGGAAAATACAATTTTCTTTTTTTCTTTTCGACTAAAAATAGTTGTTTTGTATCGTTTGAACTGTTTGATATCCATCCCATTGTTACGTTTAAATTTATTTGAATAGAAGCTTAAATATTTTTTTATTTGACTCTGCTTCCATGTTTCTTTCCATGAAAATATTTCACCCAATACGATGCTAATATCTTTTTTGGAAATTTTATCGATGTATTTATCACTGATGATTAATATTGATTTATCTAAATTAATTTTTGTGTCCAGTGCTTTGATATCTGAATTTTCAAGAGCGATGCACCCTTTTGTATAATTGTCTCTTTTATCATTTTGAGGAACACCATGGATCCAAATGCCATGACCATTTTTCTTTTGAATTTTATCGTAAAGATTTGGGTATGAAGTGACCATCGCTAAAGGACCATAAAAAGGGTCAAGATTTTTAAGTTTTTTAGTTAAATCATAAGCTCCTGTAGGAGTTTTTTTATCCCCTTCAATTTTTTTATCCCCTTGATTTTCTCCAACTAACACGTTGTGATCAAAAAGTTTTTTAAATTGTGTGGTATCGTTATGATAAACTTTAAGATTGGAAGTATCTTTTTGACATACCAAAACATACTGTATGGTTTCATAATAACCTTGAGAGACATCTTTGTTTTCTAAATACTTTGCCCAATACTCTTTTTTTGTGAGTTGTTTTTCTAAATATTGTTGTACTGATTGAATGCCTTGAGTACGAAACATCTCAACTAAATCAGCATTTAGTGTACCAAGTGTTAATAATAGTGTTAATAAATAATTTTTCATTGTTCCTCATGATTGTTAATATAATTTAAGAAACAATAGTATATAATAACTTAACTAATTTTAAATTAAAACGGGATAGATATGATAAAAAAAGCATTGATTATGCTATGTTTTGGAACATTGGTGTATTCTAATACTCTAACGTTACCTTGGACAAAAAATATTGAGCAAAATACACAATCAATTGAAACAGCATGGGAAAAAAATGTCACTTTTTTGAAGTTTTTAGAGCTTAATAGAATCCCCATGGAATTGTATTGGAATCAATCTGTAACGGATCAAGAATTATGCGCAGAGATTACTGCGGGTATTAAGTATCAAACACTTAAAAATGATAAAGATGAAATATTGCAAGTTTTGATACCTATTAGTGATGAGATGCAAATACATCTCAACAAAGATATAAATGGTCATTTTGTATTTGATATCATCCCAATTGTTTATGAGTTAATAAATGAAACAATTGCGGTTACGGTAACCTCTATCCCTTCAATCAATATTGTCGAGCATACGGGAAATAGCTCCTTGGCAAACTCTCTCATTCGAACTTTCAACAACACAGTAAATTTTAGAGGTATGAAAAAAGGGGATCATATTGCCATTACGTACAAGCATAAAGTGCGAATGGGAAAATATTTTGGTTACGCGCACATCACCAGTGCCATGGTAGAGGTTAATGGGCAAAAAAATTACATGATTCGAAATACTGAAGATGATAAATTTTACAATGAAAAGGGGCACAGTTTAACAAACTACTTTTTCAAAGTACCCTTGCGATACAAAAGAATTTCCAGTAGATTTACCAACAAACGATGGCACCCTGTACTTAAACGTTATCGTGCCCATTTAGGGGTTGATTATGCTGCTCCTAGAGGTAGAGTGATCAAAGCTTCGGCTGATGGTAAAATAGTTTCTCGTGGACGAAAAGGTGGGTATGGTAAGACCATTGAGATTAAGCATAAATATGGATATAAAACGCTTTATGCGCACATGAATAAGTATAAAGGTGGATTGCGACGAGGTAGTTATGTCAAGCAAGGTACCATTATTGGTTACGTTGGAAGTACAGGACTTAGCAGTGGCCCACATCTGCATTTTGGATTGTATAAAAATGGACGAGCAATAAATCCCCTTAAGGTAGTAAAAGTAGCCACTACAAGACTCAAAGGTAAGGCATTTAAAGCATTTAAAGAGTTGTCAAAACGAAACAAAAATACTCTAAACGATGCAATTGGAAATCCTAGTGTACCTTCACGGCTTGAACCGTTTGAAGATTTAATGTCCAGTACAATTAAAAGTTGAAAAATAAGATACTAAGCCAAACAACACTGCACACAACAATAGATAAAAATACGATGGCACTTCCCGCATCTTTGGCACGGCCTGCCATCTCATGATGTTTCAGTGTAACCAGATCAACGATACGTTCAATTGCACTGTTAATTGTTTCAGCAATAAGGATGCCACTGTAGGTACTAAACATCAAAAGTTTATTTGTCAAACTTACATCAATCCAAAATATGATAAGTAGTGCAGGGATGAATAATATTAATTCAATTTTAAATGAGGATTCATGTTGAATAATATCTTTAAGCCCTTGTATTGCGTAACGTGTATTGTTGATAAAGTTGTATTTGGGTTGGTTACGCATTAAAATCCTTTTACTCTTTGATGATGTGCCCAACAAATTTAGAGCCATTATCTAAAATCACTCCACCTTTGCGAAACCCTAGAGCACAGGCTTCATACGCGTAAAAAACACCTGCTTGATAGTGATTTCCTTGTGTGTCTTTAGGAAATTCTACAAACTCTTGAAAAATTGATTTGTGCCCATCGTAAGGACCATCAGTTGATGTTTCAAGTTCACCATTTGCACTAATAATTTTAGTATTTGCACCTTCGCGCCCAAAACACTTTTTTTCTACTTGTTTAATATTTTCAAGTGGTTCAAATGAGGTTTGAAGAAGTAATGGATGATCTGGGTACAGATCCCAAAGTATTTTCATAAATCCTTTGCTTTGAAACATTAACGTATACGCTGGATTAAATACAATCGCTTTTTGATCATTAATGATTTGCGTTAAGATTACGGCCAGTTCACTCTCGTCAATGGCCATGTCTTCCCATGGTATAAGTTTAAACCAAAATTCAAAGTTATTTTGCTCTTTAAAAATCCCATCTTGGGAAAAGTGAACATTTTGGATGTATTCAAAATCGGTGTTAAATCCAGCTTCGCTAGCGATATGTTGAAGTAGTTTAGTGGTATTTTCCTCTTCATCATTTCCTGAAATGGATGAAAATAGTATTTTCCATCCCAAATCAGCATAATACTCTTCAAATTTTTCCACATCATCATTTAGTGTAATAATACGTTTGAAATTATCTTTAAGAGCATCAAACAGATTGTTAAATTGATTTGTTTCATCCAAATTATTGTATTTTAAAATTGCCCATTGAATCACTGCTGTTTCAAACAGTGCAGTAGGTGTATCGGCATTGTACTCGATGAGTTTAATGGGATGCCCATCAATTCCACCTGCAAGATCAAAGCGAGAATAGATGTGCCAATGCACATCGTCTTCCCAGGATTTTTTGATAATTTCTACTAGATTAAAAGGGATATTGATCTCATGAAAGAGATTATTCTCAATCACGTATTCACCTGCTTCACAAAACATGTCGTACAGTTCATTGGTCGCTTCATAATAGGCATTGGCTTCATCTTGAGTGATTTGCATCATCTCATCACTAATATACGATGTTTCGTCACTGTCGGTGTGCCAAGTAAATCCAATCTTTTCTAAATAGGCATTGTCTAATGGTTTGAGTTGTATAAAGTTCATCTCTTATCCTCCAAAAAAACCAGTTTTTGAAGAAGAAGTTCTTGACTTGCTTCCAAAAAAACCACTTTTTTTGCTACTGGTTTTTTTTGCAGATGTTTTAGCTTTATTAAAACTGTTTACGCTTTTTGAATACGTAGAGGGGGATTTGTAATTGGTTCGTCGTTGTGATTGAAAATTGGAGTTTCCAAACAGTTTATTTCCAATATAACTACCAATCATTGCCCCAGCAATTGAACTTAATAGAACTCCACCAAGACCCATTCCTCCATTGTTGGTTACTTCACCGTCAGCTTCTGGATTGGTTAGAGTTGATGTACCATTATCAATTTTAACCGCTTCTTCTTTAACCAATGAATCAATCTCTTGCTTGCTTAAAATTCGCTCTGAACCATCCAACTCTCGTAATACAATTCGTGTATCTTTACTAGGATATTCATCTGCAATAGTGTATCCACCATTGGGTAAAGCTTCAACAATGACAAAAGCATTTTGTTTTTGACTCGCATTGGTAAATGCCGCATTTTGACCTTGATCTTGATTTGCATTTTTATCTTCACATCCTGTCAATCCAGTGATGAGAAGTGCTCCTAATCCACCCGCAACGGCATAATCAGATAGTTTTTTGATATGTTTCATAATTGTTTGAATCCTTTAAGAAGCTAATAATAAAAAAATATGCCTTAAAGTAGAGTTATAGTCTGTAAAGTTGCTGTTTGTGCGAGTATATTTTTATGAGAGTATTATCAAATTTATGAAATATGGTAATATGACCATGACAAGTCATATAAATATGAATGACTTTAATCTTTCTTCAAAAAACAACTATTGTGAAATAAAATTTGGATTAAAAATACACTCTATAGTTTGCGCTATTTAACCTTAAAGTCAATCATTACCTTTTAGTCCCTTTCTCATTGATTCTATAAGTTCTTGTGTTGCTTTTGTATTGGTAAACAGTTCAAAAGCAATAACCCCTTGATATAAAAGCATATCTTCTCCATAGTCATATTTACATATAGATACAATTTCCTACAATAGCC
>JAYEFX010000057.1:0-14553 GCA_034658775.1 Campylobacterota bacterium | reverse complement strand
AACAGCACGGTAGATGGGTTGGATATTTTTCCAGGTTACACACTTAGCTTTTTCTTTTCTATATTCTTCTAAATTCATAAACGTATACTACAGTTATATTGGTAACAAAATAGTAAAAGTCGCGCCGTTATGATCATTATTAACCAATAACTTTCCGTTAAAACTCTCTTCTATAATTGTTTTAGATAAATACAAACCAATTCCCGTACCTTTTTCCTCTTTTGTCGTAAAATAGGGATTAAATATCTCTTGCATTATCTCTTGAGGTATTCCACCTGCATTATCCTTAACCTCTATTTGTATACTTTCTTGAATTTGTGCAATATCAACGTGAATATACGCATCATGGATTTTATTCTCTTTTAGAGCATCTTTTGCATTAACAATAAGATTGAGTAAAACTTGCACAAGCTCATTTTTAATTCCTTTTATTTGTACGGCTTGAGGATCATTCAAAATAAACGTTATATTATCGTGTCGTAAACCTATTCCAATTATTTTATCAATTTTATCAATAACTTGAGAAATAAAAAATTGTGATTGTTTCTTATCCGTACGATAAAAATCTTTAAAATTCTCAATGGTATCGCTCATAAATAAGATTTGTTCCAAGGAATCCTCCATAGATTTATCAAATATTTTATCATTTAGTTTATCTTTTTTTCGATACGCGTTCATATTTTGTAAAATAAGTGATAATCGTGTTAAAGGATGTCTCCATTGGTGAGCTATATTTCCAATCATATCACCCAATTCAGCCATTTTGGATTGATGTTGTAACAATCGATCTTTTTTGGCATTTTTAAGTGTTTCTTCTTCAATTTTTTTATCCAAATTCAATGCTAAATCATGCAATTTGTCACCCTCTTTAATCATCTCATCAAAGGCAAGTTTCGTGGGACGTGACATTAGATATGCAAAAGGGATCGATATAAGTATGGCAAAGAGCAAGATTAAAATTGCCATTTTTGTATCATTTTGGCGATGTTTTTTAAGCATCTCTGTTTTTGATTTATATAAAAGCAATAAGCTTTGATTTCCTATGTTTAATCTTTTTACGTATAAATTTTTTTCTGAAATAATCATCTCATCATGTGTGTCTAAAATTTTCTCCATGGTTTTTTTATCAAAATAGATACCTTCTTCAACAAATTGACCATTGTTATTTAATAAATAGATATCAAAAATAGGAGAGAGTTGAAACACTTTTAGAAATTGTTCCATAAAAATATTAACGATCAACACCCCTTTATAGGTATTGCGAATATACACAGGGGTTGCTACCCTTAATACATGTATGTGGGGTTCTTGTATTTTTCCATTTTCCATATTTAAATCAAGTTTTGAATAAAACACCTCTCCCAATCGCATTTTTGCAGTTTCTTGATAATAATATCGATTTGATTTATTTTGTAACTGTCCAACTTTAAAGGCAGTTTGACCATATCCTCGACGGTCAAAACGCAAAGCTTCCATCCCTTTTTCGTTGATGTACCTAAATTGCATGTAATCTTTATTTTCTTCCATTATGGTATAAAATAAAAAATCTGTATTGTGCACGTAAAGTTCTGAAGCTACGTATTCTCTAAAATAGGGATTGTTGGATATAGCCAAAAGAGAATCTTTTCGTTTTTGTAAAAAATTTTCTAAAAACAGTTTTTTTTCTTCATACTGCAATGAAGTTTCAGCTTTAAATGTTTCATACTTTTGCTGTTGAGTAAAGCTTACATGAATAAAGATAATTGAAGCAAGCAATAAAATAGAAAATACAATAAATGAGAAAAACAATTTATAAACAAAATTTTTGTTCATTAAAGAGAGTTTTTTTATTTTTATCATTTAATAAGATACCCACTGTTTCGAATATTTTCAATGAAATTTTCTTTTAATTTAGCTCTAATTTTTTTTATTTGTGTTCGTAAAGTATTTCCACATACGGCTTTATCTTCCCAAACATAGTCCATTATGAGTTCAGGATTTACTGTTGACCCTTGATGTTTAAGTAAAAGATACAATAAATCTTTTTCTTGTTGATTTAATTGCACACTGTTGTTGTGATATTTTAAATCCAATGTTTGCATATCAAAAGTATAATTTTCTCCAATTGTTACTGTAGGAGTTTTATGCAGCAATTGAACAATTCTCAAGCTTAATTCATCCAATATAAAAGGTTTTCGCACATAATCATTGCACCCTACTTCATATCCTTTTTTAACATGATCAATATCACTCATGGCCGTTAAAAATATTGCGGGTGTTTGTATATCTAAACCTCTTATAGCTTTTAAAGTATCCAAACCATTTTTTATGGGTGTATTGATGTCTAATAAAAAAATATCATACAGCTCAAGCACCGCATCATCCAATAAACTTTGTCCATCTTCATAGCAATCAACACTGTGGTCATCAAGTTCAAAATAATTTTTAACTTGCTCTAAAATAAACGGGTCATCTTCAAGTAAGAGTATTTTCACCTATATTATTCCTTTTTTTCATTTTCTTGACATTGTATATGTTTATTGACTTGTGCCGTATAATTATAAAAAAGATATTTCACTACAGTTCCTTTTAGCTTGGTTGCATCGCCTTCAACACCATAAATAAACACTTGCAAAGAGAAGTAATTGTTTTTGTATCGAACCAAGGTTTGAGCTGGTATAAGTTGCATCTCATACGCATCTTCAATCCATTCTCTCCAAAATCCTTCAAAATATTCGTTCACATCACCAGCAATCGCATCAGGAGTAAAGCGATACAACTCTTTTACCTCAATGGCAAATTCAACTTTTTGCTTACGTATATCGATCTTGTCTAGCATCTCTTGCAAATATTCTGGTGAATCATTAAATTTTTTAGGCGCAAAATAGGGGCTACAATCACTAGAATAAAGAGCACTGTTCAACAACATGAATAAAAGTATGTATTTAAATTTTAATAACATGTAGGGATCAATTCTGAATCGTAAGCAAATTCTTGTAAAAATCGTAACATTCTTCGTTTTTCAAGTTTGAAATCATTACTTTTCATGTACATATTAAATTCATCCATATTTTCCTCTTCAAGATGGAGTTCAACTAATACTGCACCATCAAATGCAAAATTATCTTTCCATTCTTGGGTTGAATTCGTATTTCCACCAATTCTACCAGGACCATGACAAGCTGAACACCGTTTTAAATAATATTCTTGACCAATCTTTTCTTTGGCTATATGTTCACTGTTTCGAATAGCATTTAAGTTGAGAGAAGAGGCTATTATAAAAACAACTATGAAGAGATATCGTAAACTATTTTCCATATTTAGCTCCATGTAATTTCACAAATTTTTTATACGATTTATCCAACCAAAGCAATAAATCCTCAGCTGACCACATCCCGTAAATAATCAAATGCTTTTTCCCTTTGCGAAGCAACTTTTCCTCTTTTGGTCCCATAAGATAAATAGCTGGGGTCATCGATACAGTCAATCTTTCTGGAGCATGACCTGAATTTTCAACGTCACTTTCACTGCCCAATGAGTTATCCAAAATCAATGGAATAAAATTTTCATTTATTGTTTTTATCACTTCTGGATCCATAAATGTTGTTTCTTGAATAATAGGGCAATAATAGCATTTTCGTGATTCTAAAAATAAAAAAATTGGTTTATTAAAATGTTCTGCCAATTCTTTTGCATCATTAAGTTCATGCTGCCATTTTATCTGCTGTGCACTAAGTGTATTATTCATAAAAAAAAGTATAAAAAAACTAATAAATAATTTTATTTTCATCTTCCAGTCCATCCTGTCATAAGTATTTCAAATGATAATATCAATTTTATAAATTAAAACTTAAATATTTTTTAAATTTTAAAAATAGTAATTTATTATAATACTTGGCACTTTGAAGGCACTTTGCTGTGATACAATTTGTGTAATTGGATAGTACTACCTTAGCTCTATTCAAAATACAAAGGAGAAAACATGAAGGGGAGAGTAAAAGCAACATTTAGAGTTGCGATTTTTACAGCACTTCTATGCTCAACTGCACTTTTTGGTGCGATGCATGAAAAAGGCGATGCTGCACATAAAAGTGTAAGCGCTGGTGATAGTTGTGTTAAGTGTCATAATGGTATTGAATCAATTCGAGATACTGATTCGGACATGATGAAGCAAATTATTGATCTTGGTCATATCGCTGGTGACACTGGTGGTTGTACAGTGTGTCACGGTGGTAACCCACAAGATGGTACGGCTGATGGTGCACATAAAGGTGCTCCAAGTTCACATGCTGGTGGATTAGCTGAGTTTGTTCGAGATCCAGGTTCAATTTGGATTGCTGAAAAAACATGTGGTATTTGTCATGCTGATACAGTAGCAAATACTAAAAAGTCATTAATGGCAACAGAAGCAGGAAAGATTCAAGGTAACTTACACTCATGGGGAAGTGAACCTACAAAACAATCTAAATTTGCAAACTACGACATTAAAGATGAAGATGGTAAAGAACCAGCTTGGGGAACAAAAACATATAAAGAATATATGGTAGCGTTAATTGATAAATATCCAGATCAATTCCCAACTGAACTTAAACAACTTCCATTGCCACCTGCAGGTCCAGAAGATCTTAAGCAGAAAAAAGGTGAAAGTGATGCAGATTATGCAACACGAGTTGGTTACGGTGCTTCTATTACGTATCAAAGATCTGATTGTCAACGATGTCATATTGGTGTACGAGGTCGAAAAGGTCGAGGCGATTGGCGTGGAATGGGATGTAGTGCTTGTCACATACCTTATGCAAACGAAGGTATCTATGAAGGTAACGATCCAACTATTGACAAAAAAGAACACGGTCACTTATTAGTACATACTATGCAAGCTACACGTGATCAAAAAGTTAAAACTCCAAGTGGTGCTGAGTTTAGTGGTATTCACCCTGAAACATGTAACTCATGTCACAATAGAGGTAAACGAATTGGTGTATCTTATGTTGGTCTAATGGAACAACCTTATGGTTCTCCTTTACAAGAAGGTGGTAAATCACAATCTAAACATCATGGTAAAAAATATAAACATATTAAAGAAGATCTTCACTTTGAAGCGGGTATGACTTGTCAAGATTGTCATACATCAATTGATATGCATGGTGACGGTACATTATTTGGTACTACTTTAGGACAAGTTGAAATCGAATGTTCAGATTGTCATGGTACAAATGAAAAATACCCATGGGAACTTCAAATTGGTTTTGGTGAGAGATTTGACATCAAATTACCTGAAGGTCCAAGAGGAATGGCGAATGAACTTCCAGAATGGATGAAGTTTGGTATGGAATACCCAGTTCAAGGTGGATACTTATTATCTGCTCGTGGTAACCCACTTGGAAATGTTGTTAAAAAACAAGGTGAAAATGTAGCAATTGCACATTTAGCATCTGGTAAAGATTTAGAAGTACCATTGTTAAAATACAAAGCTGAAACAAAAACATGGAAATCACAAGATGCACATGTTGCTATGGGTGTTATTACTGCACACATGGAAGAGTTAGAATGTTACGCATGTCACTCTGATTGGGCTCCACAATGTTATGGATGTCACATTAAAGTTGACTACACACCTGGTAAATCTGCTACAGACTGGATCGCATCTGGATCTACGCACTTTAAAAATGGTGAAACATCTGAATCAGTTCTTGGAACTAAAGGTAAAAAACTGTTTGGTAAACCAAGTGAAACACGATCGTACTTAAGATGGGAAGATCCAATCTTAGGAATCAACGGTGAAGGTCTTGTAACTCCAGTTATGCCTGGTTGTCAAGTAACGTATACTGTTGTTGGACCTGACGGTAAAACAATTGTATTAAATGTTCAAGCTCAAGTTCCAGATGGACCTAACGGCAGCTTAGTTGCTGGTACAGATATGGCTCCAGTTCAACCGCATACAAGTGGACGAAAAGCACGTTCTTGTGAATCTTGTCACTCAAATCCTAAAGCTCTTGGTTACGGTATCCAAGATGGTCAATTTATGACTGGATACGATAAAGATCAATATTTAGATCTTCAAGATTTACGAACAGGTGAATATGTACCTAAATCTAAAACAGTACAGATGAAAGCTATTCCAGGTATGAATTATGACTGGTCACAAATTGTTACTCGAGATGGTAAACAATTGCAAACAGTTGGTACTCACTGGCCTGCGTCTCGACCTCTTGATCAAGATCAAAGAGAGAGAATGGAAAAAACAGGACTGTGTATGGGATGTCACCAAAATATGCAAACTGACGACTTATGGGGACAATTAAATACCTCTAAAAAGTTAAACAATGATGAGCACATTCGAAAAATGCACTCAATCTTTATTAAAGCAACTAAATAGTTAGAACTGCTTAAATAAACCTAGGGGATTAACATCTGTTAGTCCCCTTTTTTATGCTTCTATAAAAGAAATAACGATACAATATTTCTTTTATAGAAGCATAACTTAACACACAAAGAAGGATAGAAATGTATAAACTTTTAAGAACAACCCTTATCATTGGCTCTATGTCATTATTGATGGTTGGATGTAATGAAAAATCTTCAAAGGCAACGGTTATAGAAAGTGAAGCACCTGTTGCAGCCGTTCAGCAAGAAGCAGAGATGCCAAAAGCGCAAGAGGTGGTTAAGCCTGCCAAAAAAGTTGAAAAACTACCTGTAATCAATATGGCTAAAGAAGCTGCTGCTGTTATTCATGAGGTATTTCAAGACACTGCTAAAATTGGTCCAAATGGGAAATACATGGTACTTGTATTTGGTACAAACACCTGTCCTTATTGCATGAAACTCAAAGAAGATATATTTCAATCAAAAGAGTTTCAAAATCGGCTTAAAAACGACTACTCTTCATACTACTTCAAAACACATGAGAATTTACGACATAAACTTTATCATGAAAAAGAGTTTATGGATGTTGACACTAAAACAATGATCTCTATTTATGGAGTAGAAGGAACACCTACTATTATCTTTACAGACAAAGAAGGTAAAGCTGTAATCATGGTACCTGGATACATGCCTGCGAAACAATTTATGGCGACTCTGGATTTTATGGAGAGTGAAAACTGGGTAGGTAAAGATAGAAAAGATGGTGAAGTGTATCAAGCTTTAAAAGATTTTTACATCTCTAAAGGAATTATAACCAAATGAAAAAGCTAATAGTACTATTTATTTTTGGATTAACTTCTTTATTTTCTGCGTCAAGCCTCTATAAAGACTCTACGGATATCGTCTTGGATGGAAAACCAACCATGCTAATCTTTACAACACAGACTTGTCCTTATTGTGATGTGTTTAAAAAAGATTTGCATGAAAATAAAGAGCTCAATGAGATGGCAAAAAAAATGAACATCCATATCATCCCAAGAGATCAATACAAAGAATATACGATGTGGGGAGAGACAACCAACCTTAAAACATTGGAAATGAACTTTGCCATTAAAGCAACTCCAAATGTAATTATTTTTGATAAAACTGGGCGTAAAATTTGGCAAGTTCCAGGTTATGCAGATCCAAAAATTATGATCCCCTATTTGAAGTTTGTAGAGGCTTTAGATGCAGGTACAATGCAAATTACGGACTGGCGTAAATACCTTCAAGATGCAGGAATCATCAAATAAAAGACAATCCATTATCTAATTTATCACGTAAAGCTTAATTTCCTTGATTAATCAGCATTAGTCAAGGAAACCATCAAAATTCTTTAGTTATAATCATAAAAATTTATTATACAAGGCAATAATTTGAAAAAAATTACAGACATATTGTTTTCGTACTGGCTTATGCTTGTACTGTTCTTTATACTAGGTGTTGGGGCAGCAGTGGGTACATTTATAGAAAATGATTACGGTACTTCAACGGCACGAGTTCTCGTGTACAATCATCTGTGGCATGAAATTGTAATGACACTGTCTATCATTAATTTGCTAGGTATCATCTATATTCGAAAAATGTGGAAAAGTTCACTTCCTAAATTTATCTTTCATATCTCTTTTGCAGTGATGCTTATTGGTGCGTCAATGACACGATATATTGGATATGAAGGGATTATGCACATACGTGAAGGGCAAGTTCAAAATCAGATGGTTTCACTTGAACCCTATTTACAAGTACACATAGATCATAAAGACAAAACCTATTACCAAGAGTATCAATACGATATGAGTGCAATTGATATTGGAAATAACTTTAACTATACAATAGAGTTTGCTGATCAAACATTACACATTGATTATGATAAATACTTGTATGCTAAAAAAGGTCAAAGCTCCATGGGTATTACCACCATGGATCTAAGCATTGGTGATGAAACACAAAAAATCAAACTCGTGGGTAAACGAGCCATGAGTGGTGTGCCTGTGGTTGCTGAATTTAAAGATACACGCATAGAGATTGTGTATGGTTCAAAACCAATGAGCGTACCATTTTCTATAAAACTTCGTGATTTTCAGCTTGATCGATATCCAGGAAGCATGTCTCCATCATCGTATGCGAGTGAAGTAAGCTTAATTGACAAACAAAAAGATGTTACTTTTGACTATCGTATTTTCATGAACTCTACGATGTATTATGGCGGTTTTATGTTTTTTCAAAGTTCTTATGATCAAGATGAGCAAGGAACTATTTTATCTGTAAATAAAGACCCAGGAAAATGGCCAACGTATCTAGGATACTTTTTACTTACTTTAGGACTTTTAATGAACTTTTTTGATAAAAAATCACGATTTTTTAAATTGACAAAATACATTCGTCAATACAACTCAATTGCACTGTTTGCTTTATTGGCATTGTTTATGCAAACATCTAGTTTTGCAAGCACTGCAGCAGATACTATCAAAACAAACAACACCAATAACAACTTAGACATCTATTTAAAAAATCATAAAGAAAACTCCAAAGTTACTGCTGATAAATTTGGATTGCTTGTCACGCAATCAAGTATGGGACGGATGAAACCTGTGGACAGTTTAAACCTTGAGATTGTCCAAAAACTTACGCGAAAAAGTTCATTTATGGGGATGAGTGCCAATCAAATTGTTCTGGGTATGTTAAGCAAACCTAATATGTGGCGACACGTTGAGATGATCAAAATACGAACACCAAAACTTAAAAAAACACTGGGGATTGCTTTAAATAAGCAGTATGTATCTTTTGGACAACTTTTTGATGGAAATGACTATCGATTAAAAGATCTAATCCAGCAAGCCAATGCAACCAAACCACTCGAACGTGGTACTTTTGAAAAAGATATCATAAAACTTGATGAGCGTTTAAACATCGCTTATATGGTTTATTTTGGAAATATTTTTAAAATCTATCCAAGAATGGATGATGGTCATGGACATAACACCAACAACAAATGGTACAATCCATTGGATGCGATGAAAGAGTTTCATGGAGAAAACCAAAAAGGTGTCGAGGCTATGACACGTGGTTTCATTGATGCCCTTGCAAATGATGATTATGCACAAGCAAGTAAATTTCTAGATTTTATCACTGCGTATCAAAAGAAAGCTGGATCAGCGGTAATTCCAGATCAAAGTATCATTGACAATGAGATCTTATTTAATCAGATGCAAATTTTTCCAAAACTTACCTTAGCGTACATTCTGATGGGAATACTTTTGTTTATAGTTTCATTTTTAACCGTATTCAATAAAAAACTTGAATCAAAAAAGTTTAATACAGTTATATTTGTCATTGTTGCACTATTGTTTACCATCCACACTGCAGGTATGGGGATGCGATGGTACATCAGTGGGCATGCTCCTTGGAGTGATACCTATGAGTCATTGCTCTATATTGCATGGTCAGCTATGTTTGCAGGAACACTTTTCTTTAGAAAATCTTTAATGGCGCTTGCAGGTACGGTGGTGATGGCTGGAATATTTATGTTTACAGCACATCTAAGTGGTATTGATCCACAAATTACAAACTTGGTACCGGTTCTCAAATCGTACTGGTTAACAATTCACGTATCGATTATCACTGCTAGTTATGGGTTCTTGGGACTGGGGGCTATATTAGGATTCATGGCATTGCTAATGTTTAATATCCGTGATCCTAAAAAACCACATATTGATGACTCCATCAACCACATGACAGCCATCAATGAAGCAGCACTGATCATTGGTCTTGCGATGCTGATTGTTGGAAACTTCTTAGGTGGAGTTTGGGCAAATGAGTCTTGGGGTCGTTACTGGGGATGGGATCCAAAAGAGACATGGGCGTGGGTATCAATTATCGTATATGTTTTTGTACTTCACACAAGAATGATTAAAAAACTCAATAATCCATTTATATTTAACGCCATGTCACTGTTTTCATTTTCATCAATTTTGATGACCTATTTTGGCGTCAACTTCTATTTATCAGGGATGCATTCATACGCTACAGGAGATCCTGTACCAGTACCTACATGGGTATATTATATGGTTGCAGGTATGATTACGGTTGCAGTTCTAGCCTACAGAAAAAGAGACTTACCAAAGCTAAAAGTGTAAACACTTTTGGCTTTTAAAAAACAGTTAAATGCTAACTGTTTTTTAAAAAAATATCATCCAAAACATCAGAATAATCTTCTTTACTTCGAATCAAATTATCGCGCATATCAAGCAACTCTTCAAGATCAAGATACTTTAACAAATCAGGATTGATACTCGTACTACTACCATCACTACCAATAAGTAAAGATATCTCTTCTAAAAGCTCTTCTTTTGTACTATTTTCATTCATGCAGATGCAAACTTATTTAATATTTCATCAAGATACAAAGAGTGTTCATTTGTAAAATCATCCTCTTTGCTTTTACAACACCCACATACCGTTCCAGCATCTGTCATCTTTCCTAAATGCTCAATACTGGTGGCACCTTTTTCTTTAATAGCATGGATAATTTCACCTAAGCTTACATGTTTGCACTTGCATACTTCAAAAGAGTTTTGGAACTGTCTTGTCACTATTTTTTCTCTTTTTTAATCAATTCATACGCTTCATTAATCTCTTGCAGTTTTTCTGTAGCTTCATCAATAATAGATTGGCTTCCACCTTGACCATGAATAATATCTGGATGGTGTTGTTTAACCAAGTTTCTGTATTTTTTCTTTACCGTACCTAAATCATCATTTTGGCTAACACCAAGTACCTCATATGCTTTTTCAATACTTAAAGCTTGATTTTCTTGCTGTTGCTTATAAAAAATCTCAAATTTGTTAATCATATTTTCAAAATCTGCACGTTTGATTTGCAAAGTATTGGCAATATCTTCAGTGATCATAAATTCTGTTTTTGAAAAATCACCATCGATGAAAGCCAAATTAAGTAGATATTCCATCACTTTTAGACGTTTTTGATAATCTCTTTTGGTTAATTTATAAAATTTCTCACAGATCTCTATCGTATCATCAAAGCTCTCTTTTTCTTTGATGTAAATCTCTTTTAAACCTTCTCTGATTTGTTCTTGATTTTCAAAATGTGAAGCAATATCTGTAAAAGTATGACTCAAAATTTCAGCTTCTAAAGAGCTGACTTGACCATCTGCTTTAGCTACTTTAGACATCAATGCAATAAGTAATCCAGCTTCATGATCTTCAAGGCTTCCTTGCAAGGTTTGCTTAGAATCTATTTTGATATTTTGATAGTCATTTGGGTTATAACTTCTTGAAATCCAATAAAAAAAGGCAATTGCCACAAATAAAAATAATGCTTCCATAAAAATCTCCTGTGTATTTGATCGGTATTTTATCAAATTTTAGGTAAAATCTATCTTCATTTTTATTTGAGGATATTATACATGTTTGGAATGGGTTTCACCGAAATATTTATTATTGCCATTGTTGCTATTATTGCACTTGGACCTGAAAAGTTACCTTCAGCGATGGTTGATATTGCAAAATTTTTCAAAAAATTAAAAAGCAGTGTCGATGATGCAAAATCAACCATTGACAGCGAGCTTAATATTACAGACATGAAAAATCAAGCCAATCAATTTAAAGCACAAATTGATGGTGCAAAAGACAATTTAAGTTTAGATTACTTAGGGTCTATAACGGATGATAGTATCGAAGAAGATTTTACTAAAAATGAAAAGAAAATAGAAAAGAAAATCAAAAAAGCAGCCACTCCCCAAGGTGCTGTCAAACGGGATAAAGTCTCATTTAAAAAGAAAAAGAAAAAAGAGAAAGCACCTGATGCAACACAAGAAAGCAAGGAGGCCTAATGTTTGAAGATATAAAACCTCATATTGCTGATTTACGTAAACGTCTTAGTATCTCTGCTGCGGTACTTATTGTGATGTTTTTTATATGTTTTGGTTTTTATGAACCTATTTTAAACTGGATGATGGTACCTGTTGAAGCGGTATTGGCACCTGGATCTAAAATGATTGCTGTTGAGATTCAAGAAACATTCTTCACCGCATTAAAAGTAGCCTTTTTTACGGCTTTTATCTTATCTCTTCCTGTTATATTTTGGCAATTTTGGCTATTTTTAGCACCAGGATTGTACGACAATGAAAAAAAACTGGTAATCCCTTTTGTCTTTTTTGCAACCATGATGTTTGTTATGGGAGCTTCGTTTGCATACTACATCGTTGTTCCTTACGGTTTTGATTTTTTAATCAATTTTGGTTCACAAGTGGTCACAGTCTTGCCTAGTATTGGTAAGTATGTTGGGTTTTTCACCAAACTGCTGATTGGATTTGGAATTGCATTTGAATTGCCTGTAATTACATTTTTCTTAGCAAAAATTGGTTTGGTTGATGATCGAATGCTCAAAGACTTTTTCAAATACGCAGTGGTACTTATTTTTGTTGTAGCTTCACTGCTTACTCCTCCAGATATCATCACACAATTTTTAATGGCAGGGCCACTCATCATTTTATACGGTGTATCTATTTGGATTGCAAAAGTATTCAACCCTGCAACACCCATTGAGGATTTAGACGATTAACCTTAAGGATCCTCTCAAAACGGACAGTTACGATTACGACTTACCCAAAGAGCTAATTGCAACCACTCCAGTACATCCTGCCGATGAAGCAAAACTTCTAGTTTTCAATCGTAAAGAAAATAGTATTACGCATACAACGTACAAACATCTGTTAGACTATCTTCCTTCTAGTTTAGCCATCTATTTTAATGATACTAAAGTGATTAAGGCCAGACTTTATGGACATAAAGAAACGGGTCCTAAAATAGAGCTGTTGTTTAATAAACCTTTACCCAATAATCAATTTCTAGTGTATATCAAAGGTCGTATTCGACAATTGGGCATCAAACTTATTTTTGAGAATAATCTCGTAGCCGTAGTTACTGCTATCAATGAAGATGGTACTCGTGAACTGGAATTTTTTCAAGATGAAAAACAACTCGATTTTGAAGAACTTGTAAATATTCTTAATGATATAGGGCACATCCCCCTACCCCCATACATGCACAGAGAAGACAACAAAGACGACGAGATAGATTATCAAACCCTATTTGCTAAAAACTATGGTGCTGTTGCTGCACCAACGGCATCCCTTCATTTTACCCCCACTCTTCTTGAGGCACTAAAGCAAAAGTTTGAAACGCACTATTTAACGCTTCATGTAGGTGCAGGGACATTTAAACCTGTAGAAGCTGATGATATTCTGGATCATCCTATGCACAGTGAGTTTTTTGATATTCCACAAAGTGCTCTAGAAACATTAAACAGTTCTAAACCTATATTGGCTGTAGGTACAACCGTAACACGAACCGTAGAGTATTACGCTCGTACACAAACTGTTCAAGGGCAATGCGATCTATTTTTAAACCCAAACAACACACCCATACGTGTCAATCACCTACTCACCAACTTCCATCTTCCCAAATCAACACTGATCATGCTCATCGCCTCATTTGTTGGATTGGAAAAGACAATGGAACTGTATGATATTGCCATTAAAAACAATTACCGTTTTTACTCGTATGGTGATGGCATGCTAATTATTTAACACAAGGAGACGACATGGTACATTATGTTTTATTTGATACAGAAACAACAGGAAATCAAGAGGAAGATAGAATTATCCAATTTGGGGGCATGATTGTAACCAACAATGCGCAGCCCGAAATATTTGACAATCTGTGCAGCAGTGATGTTGAGATCAAAATAGAAGCCATGGAGGTGCACAATATCACTCCGGATATGATTGAGGCAAAAGAATCTGCAGTACAAACACCTTTTTACCAACGACTGGAACAACTTAACAGTGATCAAAACTACCTAATCGCACACAACATCAAATTTGATCTAGGCATGATTCAAAAAGAGGGGTTTAACTCCAACATGAAACACATCGACACACTTCGTTGTGCCCGTCACCTTTTTAATGATCTTCCTTATCATCGACTTCAATATCTTCGTTATGCACTAGATTTGTATAAAACGGAAGAACAAGAAGCACAAAAACTGGGTATCACCATAAAAGCGCATGATGCTATTGGTGATGTTCTAGTAATGAAGCTATTTTTATCCAAACTTGTAGCCAAAGCAAAAGAGCTGTACCCAAATACC
>JAYEFX010000056.1:0-3016 GCA_034658775.1 Campylobacterota bacterium | reverse complement strand
TAAAAACATCCAATCCTTTGCTAAAATCAATCTTTATAGGTGAAGATATCCCTTTTAGGTCAATAAACTTATACTCTTTATTGTGTAAAGAATAGTTGATATTTGAAGCCAATCCTGTTGCTTTTTTTGTCTTAAGATCAATATCCAGATCAAGTTTCATCCATAAATTATTGTCGTATTCCAAATGAGAATTAAGAATCTTTAGACGGTCATTGTTAAGTATTACTGTGGCATCGTGTGCAGTAAAAGTAAAATCTTTTATCTTAAAAGTTGAGGTTTTAGTTTTGAATTCACCCAATAAGTTGGTTTTAAAATCACCAAAGAGATCGATTTTTATAGCCAATTTGGAATTGGTTGCCCCAGTTATTTGAGTGATTGGAATTGCACCACCAAATGCCTGAACGATATTAACGATATCTTTGGTGAGTTTATTTTTTGTTTTAATATTGATAACAATATTTGGCTTTTTGCCCATCAAAGAGGAGATCACAACATCGCTGCCATATACTTTAATCCCCTTATAGGTTGGTTTATCCATAATAAAGTACAGATTATCATTTTTATATTTAACCGTTAAAAGTTTAGTTTTTATGGGTTTTAACTTTTTATGATATTGAATACTTGCATTATGTACATTTGCATCACCTTCTAACTTCACGAGTTTAGGAGTATCTGTACGTATATCAATAATTCCCGTTAAATAATTAAGTTTGAATTTTCCTTTAATGTTATCGTACATCCATGATTCAATAATTTTATGCAAGCGAACAAAATCTTTTACAAACTTAATATCTTTGATGCTTGAACTGTCCACATGAAACTCAATTTGCTCTTCATTTGCAATACTGCTTAGTGTTCCTTCAAGATCTTTATAATAAAAATTTCCTGTTAAAAAAGATACTTTTTTCTTCATATCAAGTTTGATCTGCCCATCAAACATAATCCGATAATCTTTTAGGTACAACGAGTACAATTCAAGATCTATATTTTTATTAAAAAACTTTGGTTTTACAGATACGTTGACCAGATCATTATCAAAATAGATATTTTCATGATTGTACGATACGGTCATGAGCTCCTCTCCAACAATGAGTTGTTCTATACTCACATTATGAAAATAGCGTTCCAATAAAGGTATGTACTGTAGATCTTTTTGAATATCATCAAGAGAGTTAGTACTATTTTGTTGTGCAGGTATTTGTAATTTATCAATGCGTACAATAAACTTTTTATCTAATTTTATATACAATCCGTTTACTGTAATATCTTTATACGTCAATGAAGATATATTTATTCCGTAGAAATACAGAACCAATCCAAGACAAAGAAGTAACGTGAGCATTAAAGAGATCGTAAAAAGTAGTATTTTATTTAGTATTGATATCATATTAATGGCTATAATCTCTCTTAGTTTTTATTTAACATTAAGCGTTAACACACTTCAAGTGATCGAAATACCTAAAGGCTCAACAAAAAGTATTATAACATATCTAAACAAAAACGGCTATGACATGAATAACTTAGATTATTATTTAATACGCTACTTAGGCTACCCACAAAGTGGATGGATTGATCTAAAAGCTACGCACATGACACGAGGTGATTTTTATCGCAAGCTTACCACCTCAAAAGCTGCTTTAAAAAAAGTGACATTGATCCCTGGAGAAACGTATGTCTTTTTTTTACAACAACTTGCCAAAAAATTTAACTTGTCTTACGATACCTTATTGCACCATTACAATCAATACAAGACAAAAGAGGATGGAAATATTTTAGCTGAAAGCTACTCACTGCCTCGTGGGATGGATGAAGAGCGATTAATTCTGTATCTAATCAACTACACAAAAAAACAATACAAACAGTACAGCTATAAAATTTTTGGCTCGTATGATGAGCAACGATGGTACAACTACATTATCATCGCTTCAATTATTGAACAAGAAGCTGCGAACAAACAAGAGATGCCAATCGTATCCTCAGTCATTCACAATCGTCTTAAAAAGAAGATGCCATTACAGATGGACGGGACACTTAATTATGGAAAGTATTCTCATGAAAAAATCACGCCAGCACGACTTAAAAATGATAAAAGTTCTTACAATACCTATTTAAATGTAGGATTACCAAAAAATCCCATCTGTTCAGTGAGTTTAAACTCCATTAAAGCAGCTGTATTCCCTGTTAAAAGTGACTATTTATACTTCATGCGCAATAAAAAAACAGGTACCCATGATTTTACTAAAAGTTACAGATCACATCTAAACAACATCAACAAAGCCAAAAGAGCACCAAAAAGTGTTACTAAACCGGACACTGTAAAATCTTTATTTAATAAAATTTAATCATTATCTTAATATTTGTGCATTATTGAAACAACTCAAACTTTTTAACTTTCAACTCTTTAATCAAGAGATAAATCTATTTAACAATTTGCTATAATGTTGAGATAAATTAAAATAAGGAATACATATGTCAAAAATTATATGGTCAAAAATTGATGAAGCACCAGCTTTAGCAACTTATTCGCTTTTACCAATCGTAAATGCATTTACAAACGCTGCAGGTGTTGAAGTAGTAGCAAAAGATATCTCGCTTGCTGGTAGAGTTTTAGCTGCAATGGGTAAAGCTGAAGATGAACTTTCTAAATTAGGTGAAGTAGTACTTCAAGAAGATGGAAACATTATTAAGTTACCAAATATTTCTGCTTCTGTTGGTCAATTAAAAGATTGTATTGCTGAACTTCAAGGTCAAGGTCACGATATCCCTAACTATCCTGAAAATCCTGCAAATGCAGAAGAAGAAGCAATTCAAGCTAAATATGGTGTATGTTTAGGTTCTGCTGTTAATCCAGTATTAAGAGAAGGTAACTCAGATAGAAGAGCAGCTAAAGCTGTTAAGAAATTTGCTCAAAATAACCCTCATAAATTAAGAGCATTTCCAGAAAATCCTAAATCATATGTTGCACATATGGAAGGTAATGGAGATTTCTTTTCAAATGAGAAATCTGTAACTTTAG
>JAYEFX010000055.1:0-14622 GCA_034658775.1 Campylobacterota bacterium | reverse complement strand
GCTAATAATGTGCCATCATGCTGTCCACATCATCCCATGTTAAATCGGAAGATTTTTTAAACATATTGTACACGTAACGTGCAAACATGTCGGTTTCAATATTGACCTTGGATCCTACTTTATACGTTTGAAACAATGTATTTTTAATCGTATGTGGAATAATGGTCAATCGAAATGAATCTTTGTTCACGTCATTAATGGTTAAACTTACTCCATCTACGGTAACTGACCCCTTTGGAATAACAAATCGAATAAACTCTTTGGGTATTGAAATAACAAAGTCGGTTGAATTACCACTTCGTGAGATACTTTTTATGCTACCTAAACAATCCACATGACCTTGTACAATATGTCCTTCAAAACGATCTCCCATCATCATAGCAGGTTCCATATGGACAGAATTCTTATAATTTTCCAGTGCTAAAATAGATTGAGATTCAGGTGAAAGCTCAACACTAAATGAACCTTTTCCAATAACAACCACAGTTAAACATGCCCCATTAATAGCAATACTGTCTCCTATTTTAGGAACATACTTTGCTTTTAAGGTTAATATATTATTGTTAAAACTTAGAACTTGAGCCATTTCACGAATTAATCCTGTAAACACGCTTCACCTTTATCTTTTTATTGGGTATAATACCAAAAAAACTATTAGGATAGCGTATATGACATATGATGTAATTGTTGTAGGTGGTGGTCATGCAGGTATTGAAGCCGCTTTAGCCTCTGCAAGAATGGGCAAAAAAACATTACTTATCACCATGCTGGTTGAACAAATAGGCGCAGCTTCATGTAATCCTGCCATTGGAGGATTAGCCAAAGGACATCTTGTTCGAGAGCTTGATGCCTTAGGTGGAGAGATGGGATTGTGCACGGATGCTACAGGAATTCAATTTCGTATTTTAAATGCTAGTAAAGGAGCTGCTGTTCAAGGAAGCCGAGCTCAAATAGATATGGATACCTACCGTACTTACATGAGAGATGTTTGCCACAGTACAGCCAATCTTGAAATATATCAAGATGAAGTATCATCACTGCTTCTTCATGACCACACCGTATCTGGAGTGGTTACCAACTTAGGTGAAGAGTTTCTTTCAAAAAAGGTGATTCTTACTACAGGTACCTTTATGAAAGGCCTTATTCATATAGGTGACAATCAATATCCAGCAGGACGTGCGTGGGAACTTCCCTCAACCACATTGTCCGTTCAACTTCAAAACTTGGGGTTAAATGTTGGACGATTAAAGACAGGTACACCTGCACGTTTAGAAGGAAAGTCCATAGACTTTACTCAATTGGATGAGCACGGTGGAGATGAATCTGCGCAACCTTTTAGTTTTCGAACCAATAAGCGTACTTTCAATCCTACTCAATATCCTTGCTACATCACCTATACCAATCTAAACACTCACGATACAATCACGACAAATTTTGATCGAGCACCACTGTTTACAGGGCAAATTCAAGGATCAGGTCCACGATATTGCCCTAGTATTGAAGATAAAGTAAACCGCTTTTCTGAACGTGAACGACATCAACTTTTTTTAGAACCACAAACATCCAGTTGCAATGAATACTACATCAATGGCCTTAGTACTTCACTTCCAATAGATGTACAAAAAACAATGATCCACTCCATCAAGGGACTGCAAAATGCAAAAATTGTACGCTATGGGTACGCTATAGAATACGACTATATTGATCCCACCGAACTCAAACATACTTTAGAGACCAAAAAAATAGGCAACCTCTATCTTGCAGGTCAAATCAATGCTACCACAGGATATGAAGAAGCAGCCGCACAAGGTTTAATGGCAGCTATTAATGCAGTGTTGTCCATTGATAAAAAAGAGCCTTTTATTTTACGTCGTGATGAAGCATACATAGGTGTACTTATTGATGATCTGGTTACCAAAGGGACAACTGAGCCCTACCGTATGTTTACTTCTCGTGCTGAGTATCGCCTTCTCTTACGTGAAGAGGGTGCAGATATTCGATTGATGGATTATGGTTACAAATTTAATCTTATTGATGAAGATACAAAAAATATCATGCATCATAAAAGAAAGACCATAGAAGATGCTATTAAATACATGGAAAACGAATGGTTCACCCCAAAAAAAGAGAATCTAGCACTGCTTGCCTCTTTAGGAGAAGATAAAATTTCTGATCGAGCATTGCTTGTTGATGTTGTAGGAAGAAATACTATTACACGTGAAAAGTTTGATGCCTTGGTACCCAATCTAGCTCATTTGGACAGCTATTTAAAAGAACAAGTGATCATCGAAGCTAAATATTACCGATACGTTCATAAACAGCAAAAACAAATTGATAAAATGAAAAAAATGCTCAAGATGACTATACCAGAAGATTTTGTCTACGATAATATTCCTGGATTATCCAATGAGGTAATTGAAAAATTAAAACACTTCAACCCTCCAACATTGTTTAATGCAAGTGAAATTAGTGGTATTACACCTGCTGCCATTGATATCTTACATCTGTATATTAATATAAATACAAAAAAGGAAAATGAATAATGAAACTTTACATTTATGCCCAAAGTGGTCACACATTTGGCTTAGAAAAAGTACGAAAAGCTTCTGTGATAGCTAAAAAACTAAAGAAATACGACCCAACTCTAGCAACTGCAGATTATAGAGCAGCAAGCTATGCAAAAGAATACCTTGGTGTTGAAAAAGGTGTCGGTGTAGATGTTCTTACAAATCTACCGCACATGATGACACGAAATGATTTTTTAGTTTACGATAGCAATGAAGCCAGTGATTTTACAAAAGATCACATGAATGACTTTTGTTCTTTACTTTACGAGGTGGGAGATAATCTTACTTCAATTATCGTTGATGACTTTTATCGTGAACTTGAAAAAAACAATCACAGTATTGAAAAACTCTTTTTTTATGGTGATGATGATTATGCCGATGCACTTCTAAAACAAGCGCAAGATGAAAACGCTCAATACTCTGTACCCGTTTTAGTTGGTCACTATATGTTTCTTGGTAACGAAGATAAATTAGCAAAAAATTTCACTAATGTCATTGAAGAAGAGGGCTACAATGAAACCATCAAAGAGGCAAAATATTGTTTAAGTGGATCGGAGCAAACGGTACTTGAAGTTTTGGCCAATAATGCCAACCCCATTCTTCTCATAAGAGAGGATAAAAACTATCAACATCTTGATCTGTTTACACAATGCGGCATTCCTACCATCACCAAAGAGGATAAAACACTAGAGACAATCTTTGAAGAGTTTAATTCTATTTGTGCTAACTATCCAAGCATCAAACGTGATATTTTCACTCAATTTGATGAACAGATTGAAAACATACTAAAAGAGCTATCCTCTTTTGATCGACTTATTGAACTTACTCGTGGGCATGTTCTACCACAAGACATGAACAACTAAATTTTAATCCTCTAGTGCATTGGCACTAGGGTTTCTTTGTTTCTTTAAATCCATATCAATGTATCCATCATAAGAGTGTTTTTGAGTAAATGCAAGTGTCGATTTTCGATTGTTAGGTAATACTCTTTCAAATATAAAGAGATTATTTTCACTCATTCCAAGGCGTATTGGTGTAGCAATTGAATAGGTTGTAATGACAGCATCCCTGCTTAATATCTTTTTAATATCTGCAAAATACTGCTTTGTCCACAACTCTTTATTTACTTCAGAACTAAAGGCATCTTGATATACTACATCAATATTATCAAGTGTTTGTATGTATTTTCGTGCATCGCCTATATGCAATTGTATCGTAAATTGTTCATCTTCATAGTAACCACTAGTAACCAGCTTGTCGATGATGGGTTTTATATGGTCAAACTCTTTAGGATACTGAAAGTCACCTAATGATTGTATCAATTCCTCATCCAATTCTGGAGAATAAAAACACACTTTAAGATCCAAATTATTTCGTATAATATAATCAATTGTAGAAAAAGTATTGTACCCTAACCCAAAACATATATCTAAAATATTAAGTTGCTTTTTCTTTTGATGATGCTGTAACGATGGAAAAATGTGTTTGTGCAGTGCTTCAAAGATAGCCCCATCTTTCACAGAGTGAAAATGCTGCTCATACTGTTTTGAATATAAAGTATTACTTCCATCTTTTGTACTCACGTAGGATGATTGGATATTACAGTCCCGCATCCCACATGTGCATCTTTTTTGCTACAACTAAATGATACTTTTCAAATAAGTCAATGTCGTTAACCGCTAAAAAATTACATTGATCCAACAAATCTATAATTTCTTGAACCTCTATATCTTTTTTATCACACAACACAATTATAAATGCAGAATTTTCCAATGACCGGTAGATAAGTTTAAGCATTTTATCTGGATAGGGACAGTGTTGCAAGACATCACTTAAAACTGCATATTCATAATCTCGGCTTTTTGAGGGGAACTTATCGCATCCCCCTTTGTCTTTAAAATCATAATAAGAAAGAATCCCTTCGTTTCGTTGGGCTAAATCTTTTACAATAGGTTGAACCATTTTTAAATCATTGTCCAAATGCAGTATTGCTAAATTTGGTGTATTGTCAAATATTGATTCAAATAATTCAAGTTGCTTGTTCAAAGGATTATATCCCTAACTTTTTCATCTTTTTTTCACTCAAAAAAAGTTTTTTATTGTCCATGATTCCAATTTTATTGTCTACCATGTACTGAGCAATTTCTTTAGCATCTTTAAGTGAATGCATTTTATACGTTCCACATTGATATACGTTGAGTTCTGGAATATCTTTTTGTTTCTTTACGTTAAGCACATCTTGCATTGATTTTTTAACAGCATTTGCAACTTTACGTTCACTTGGACATCCAAGCACGCTCATGTAAAACCCAGTTCTACATCCCATGGGTGAACAATCAATAATTTCTACTTTTTTAGAATTTAAGTGTTCACGAATAAATCCAGCAAACAGATGCTCCAATGTATGTATACCTTTTGCACTCATCATATCAACATTGGGTCGGTAAAATCGTAAATCAAAAACCGTTATAACATCACCATTTGGTGATTTCATCGTTTTTGCAACACGAACCGCAGGCGCTGGCATAATTGTATGGTCAACTCTAAAACTGTCTAATAGTGGCATAATATCTCCTTTTTTGTCATTATAAATAAAAAAGGGTAAGTTCAAAATGAACCCACCCCTTTAAAATACAAATTTTATTAAAAACCAAGAGAAAATACTTTTCTTACAAAAGAAGTTTACCAAGAGTAAACAACTGAAGTAAAAAAGTGTTTTATCGCAGTGTTATTGATAAAATTAAGTTCTTGATTCTTCTCTTCTTTGTAAATATTCCCAATCTTTATCAACACGTTTTTGCCACTCATCAATTAAGTATTCATACTCTGGTTTGAATAAGTGTTTAAATCTTGGTTGAACTCCTAGGTAATCTCGTACAGGTACAATATTTTTTGGTCGATATGTAATATTTAACTCTCGTCCATCAATAATCTCATACAATGGAAATACCAATGAATCTGTAGCCATATCCGAAACTTCAATTGTTTGATGAATAGGGAACTTCCACTCAGTCGTACATGCAGACATTGCATTAATGTACACAGGACCATTGGCTTCAAATCCTTTATGGATTTTTTTAACCATATCTTTCCACTTGTTTGGAGCAACTTGTGCTACGTATGGAGCACCATGTGCTGCCATAATTTGCATCATGTCTTTTTTATGTTGCTTCTCACCATATGAATGCGATCCCGCTGGTGTTGTTGTTGCTGTTGCACCAATTGGAGTTGAAGATGATCGTTGACCACCTGTATTTGCATAAACTTCATTGTCTAAACATACATACATCATGTTGTGACCACGCTCAAAACATCCAGAGATCCATTGGAATCCGATATCGTAAGTCGCACCATCTCCACCAAATGCTACAAATTTAGGTTCTGGCTCATCTGCAGAGATTCGACCTTTAGATCTTAAAGCTTTATTTGCTGTTTCTGCTCCTGCAATTGCAGTTGATGAATTTTCAAATCCAATATGAATCCAAGAACAATCCCATGAAGTATGAGGATAAATTGCAGTACAAACTTCAAGACAACCTGTTGATGCACTTACCACTAAGTTATCATTCGTTGCATTTAAAATTTCACGAACAATAATTGAGTGAGCACACCCAGGACACAATACGTGCGCCCCTTCAAATCTTTCTGCAGCTGTTGAGAAAGATTTTAAATTTTTTATCTCTTTATTTCCTTGTGGAGTACATCCACCGCTAATGCTACAACCCATTTTCTATCCTTCTACACTATAGTATTTTAATTCTGGTCCACGTACACCAACGAATCGTTGAACGCAACCATTTAATTTACCAGCATTCACCTCTTCTTGTGCATGGGTAAAAATACCTTTTAAATTTTCAACATTAATATCTCGTCCACCTAAACCATAAATAATATTACTTACCAATGGTCGTGCAGGAGTATTAAATAACGCACCTGTAATATCTGCATACAATAGTCCAGCTTGTCCACCTGGAGCTGATCTATCCATACATACTACTGCTTTTGCATTTTGTAACAATGCTGCTAGTGCATCAACTTGAGTTGGTCTAAATACACGAGGCATAACAACACCTGCTTTAACACCCTCTTTTCTCATCTCATCACAAGCGATCAATGCAGTTTGATACGTTGTTCCCATACATACAATTACGATTTCAGCATCATCCATGTTGTATGTTTCAATCATATTATACTTTCTACCTGAAACTTTTGCATACTCTTCAAATACTTCTTCAATTACTTTAGAAGAATTCATCATCGCATCATTCTGTTTTGCTTTATGCTCAAAGTGCCAGTCAGATTCAGTTTGTACACCATGTGTTACTGGCTTATCAAAGTTTAACATAGAGTTTACTTCTTGAAAATCACCAACAAAATCATACGCTGCATCATCACTTAATGGTCGTACATTTTGTGCTTTATGTGACGTTAAGAAACCATCTTGGTTTACAATAACTGGTAATCGTACGTCTAAATGCTCACCAATTCTAAATGCACACAATACTAAATCGTATGATTCTTCTGGAGTACATGCATCCATTGAGATCCATCCAGATTGATTTGCAAGGTACATATCAGAGTGGTCACCATTTACATTTAATGGTGCAGCTAATGCTCTGTTAATCATACACAATACAATTGGTAATCTCATCCCTGCAGCTTGATACAATGTTTCTACCATCAACGCTAAACCTTGAGAAGATGTTGCTGTTGCAGATCTAGCTCCAGCTGCACTTGCTCCAATACATCCAGACATCGCTGCATGTTCAGATTCAGTCATGATCATCTCACCATCTACATAACCGTTTGCATTATGTGATGCGTATGCTTCAACCGTACCAGTTGATGGAGTAATAGGATAAGCAGATACTACATCAACACTAGCTTGTCTTAATGCGTGTGAGTTAGCAACATTACCATCCCAAACCTCTACGTCTCTTAATTCCATAGATCTTTTATTTCTATACATATTACTTGCTCTCTTTCTGGGGCCATTGTGTCAATGCCTCTTCATTTTTTAAGTTTTCACTGAACATTAATAATGCTTTTGGATTTGTAGGACAAACTTCCACACAAATTCCACAACCTTTACAGTGATCATAATCAATACCTACCATCTCTTTATCTCTTGAGATGATTGAAGTATCTGGACAATATAGCCAACAGTTTTGACAGTCGATACATAAATCAACATTCCATACTGGTTTAAATACTCGCCAATCTCCAACATATTTATTGATAGAGTTTGTTTCTGCGTACATTCTATTTTCTGGTTGTGTTTCTACCACAGTGTGATCGATATCACCTTCAAATGAAAAACATGCAGCTCCTGGAACCAATTCATCCCAACCCATGTCCCAAACTGATTTTTCTGCCGAAACACCGGCTAAATCTGGAACAACTCTTGTTGATAAATCTTTTTCTTTTGCCATAACAATCTCCTCTATCTTACTTCGTCATATGCACGTTGAATTGCAAACATGTTTGCATCAACGATTTTTTCAGGTAATTTTCCAAGAATAACTTTCATTGAATCTTTAAATGTTTCAATTGGAAACATTCTACTAATTTGCATAAATGCTCCCAATACTGGTGTATTTGGAATTGGTCGTCCAATTGTTTCTTGTGCAATCACTAAACAATCCACAACATAAACATTGTCTTCTTTCCCTTTTAATGCTGGGATTAAAGAGATCAATTCATCTTTTTCAAGATGCGTTGTAATAATGTACTTTGTTGTATCCGTACAATCTTCAGTAATATCATCTGTAAATGCTAAACCTGGATCAATTACAAATACATAGTCTGGACACATGTATCGTTCATGATTTAAAATTTCATTATCATCAATTCTGTTGTATGCAGTCATTGACGCACCTCTTTTTGCAGAACCATAAAATGAAAACGCTTGTACCTGCTTACCTGTTTCAGCAGCAACTGAAGCCAAACCTTTAGCACCTGTAACAGCACCTTGACCTGCTCGACTATGCCATCTAATTTCTAGCATAATATCTCCTTGAATTTTATTAAATTTTATCTATATAATTGTAATTAAATTTTAGGTAATTCCAACTTATATTTACCTTGAAAATATTACTATATTTTCTAATATAGCAAAATCATAACATAATATTAACATTTGATTATTCTTTGTACCGCTTCATATGCGTTGCTATCGATGTTTTGCGTGTGTTGTTTCAATTCTTCACGATAACCGTAACCACAGGTTACACCCACACTCTTTATTCCTGCTTTTTGTGCCGCAATAAGATCCAGCTTTGTATCACCAATCATCCATATATGTGTATTTTCAATTGCAATATCCATTTTATTGAGTGCTGTATGTATGGGTTCGGGGTGGGGTTTTGGGTTTTGAACATCTTCTCTACCAATAAGACACTCAAAATAGTGCATTAAATTCAGATGCTCCATAAGCTCTTTTGAATACAGCCCCGTTTTCGTAGTCACAATTCCCAATCGCGCATGTTGGGCTGCAAGTTGTACTGCTTCAACTGCTTTAGGCAACAGTGAAGTTTGCTCTTTGGAGATCACTCGATAACGTTTCTTATAACTGTGCACAAAATCCCAAACACTCTCTTTTGATACACCAAGATTGGCAAACATTATATCCAAAGGGTAGCCAATTTGTTTTTTTATATCTTCATCACTTCGATCAAAAATGTAGTTCTGCGTCTCAAAAGCATGATGCATCGTACCCACAATCGCTTGCGTGGAATCTATTAGAGTTCCATCTAAGTCAAATAATATCACTTTTTCCATTTTATTCTTTTATCCAATCTTTTTGATTATGCATGATCCCTATAAATGTAGGTTCTATATTTTTAATGCTGCTGTTAACGACCGTAATAGAATTGGGTATGTATAAAAATAGGTACGGTAACTCTTGACTAATTTTTGCAAATATCTGTTTATAAATTGATCCTAATTTTTCTCTGTCAACTGTTTTTGACCCCAAATCAATCAGTTTATCCACTTCACTGTTGTGATATCCAACGAGGTTAAATCCACCTTTTTTATCCGATTTACTGTGCCAAAGAGAATAAGCATCGGGCATTAAAGACAAACCCCAACCCAAAAGTATCGCATCGAAATTTCGTGGATGCACAATGGTATTTAAAAAAGCTTGCCATTCCATCACACGAATCTTCATTTTAACCCCAATCTTTTCCAACTGATATTGCATTATTTGAGCTGCATTGACTCGAATTGAGTTGTTTGCATTGGTTACCAATTCAAAACTAAAAGGATTGTTTTTTGTGTAACCCAATTCTTTTAACAAAGCTTTTGCTTTTTGAATATCTTGTGTTGGTAATTCTACTTTTTCATTAAAAGCAAAGGTACCAGGTAAAAATGGTCCATTACACGTTTTTCCATGTCCAAAAAAAAGTATGTCCACCATCTCTTGGCGATCAATTGCCAAAGATAAAGCTTGTCGAATACGAATATCTTTAAATTTATCTCGCTTGAGATTAAATCCCATATAGGTATACCCAAAACTTGGTTTTTCAACAATTTTATAATTGGTTTTAAATGTTTGATCGATTTGTCTATCAATTTGAATAGGGGTTAATCCTCCTAAATCCAAAAGCTGTTGTTTAAGCATCAAAAATGATGTTGTGGGATCAGGCAAAAATTTATATAAGATCTCATCAATATTTGGGCGTCCCTCAAAATAGTCACTGTTAGCAATCAGTTTTATATCCGAAGATATTTTAAATGTATTTAATTTATACGGACCAGTACCTATTGGGTTTTTGTTAAAATCACTGCGCATCAAATCTTCTTCATCTTTTAAAAGATGTTCTGGAAGTATTCCTATCATCCAAATTTCTAATGCTTTAAAATAGGGCTCTTTATAAATTATTTTAATTGTATATTTATCCACAACTTCTAAAGATTTTACTTTTTTATAGCTGGCACT
The DNA here is from genome assembly GCA_034658775.1 of Campylobacterota bacterium. Lineage (GTDB taxonomy): Bacteria > Campylobacterota > Campylobacteria > Campylobacterales > Arcobacteraceae > JAYEFX01. The sequence continues at coordinate 4,113 of JAYEFX010000055.1, read as the reverse complement.
GCTTGGTATAAATACCTTAGGAGAGAGTATAGTATTGTACGTAAACAATACATCTTTTGCTTCAAAACCTACTCCATCATGCCATCTAACATCTTTTTTTAGCTTTATGATCAGTGTCACATCATCAATAAACTCATAACTTTGAGCCAAGTTGGGCACTACCTTTGCATTTTTATCGTATTTAAATAATCCATTAAATATCCAATCTGCAATTTCAGAGCTTGCACTGTCTGTTGCTAATATAGGATTTATTCTACTAGGATTTGAGGATATGGAAAGATTGAGTGTTGATGCAAATGTGCTGGATATTAAAAACAGGGTTATAAATAAAAATTTCATACCGCATTGTAGTGTTTTTTTACATAAAAAAAGCCAAAGAGAAAAACTCTTTGGCTTAAATTTTGAATAATTAAAAAAAGACCCATTATCTCTTTGAGAACTGAGGACTTCTTCTTGCTTTTCTTCGACCTGGCTTCTTTCTCTCAACTGCTCTTGCATCTCGAGTTAATAAACCGTATGGCTTAAGGACTGCTCTGAACTGCTCATCATAAGCAACTAAAGCTCTAGTAATACCGTGTCGAACAGCATCCGCTTGTGCAGAATAACCACCACCAAGAGTTTTTACTACCACATTTACAGAAGTTTCTTGCTTAGCTACTTCCAATGGTTGTCTTACTCTTTTTTTGATCGCTTCATGACCACCTAGCCATACATCTAATGATACTCCATTTACAGTTACTTCACCTGTACCATTTTCTAACCATACTTTAGCGATAGCACTTTTTCGTTTACCTGTTGCGTATACTTTTGCCATTGTTATTGTCCTTTAATTTGTGCAGTATGTGGGTGTTCAGAACCTGCATATACTTTTAATTTTTTAAGCATCGCTTTTCCAAGTTTTGTTTTTGGAAGCATACCTCTTGTTGCAAGTTTGTATAATTTTTCAGGATTATCAACTAACATATCTGACATTTTATGTGTCTTAGTACTACCAAAGTATCCAGAATGCGTAAAGTAGTTTTTATCTGCTAATTTTGCACCTGTAAATTTTGCTTTTGTTGCATTTATAATAATTACATTGTCTCCACAATCAACATGTGGTGTAAAGTAAGGTTTATTTTTACCTCTAAGTGCCGTAGCTACTTCAGTAATAATTCGACCAAAAACTTTGTCCGTTGCGTCTACGATGATCCAATCTCTTTTCACATCAGTAGCGTTTACCATTTTAGTAAATTTCATCTGTTATTTCTCCGATTTAATAATTGAATTGGGATAATAGTAGAACTAAGCTTTTGTATTGCTTAAATTAAGTTATATTTAATTAAAAATTACTTAATTTAAGTTTTTCATAAGATACAATCTCTTTTTTTACTTGACTTGTGTTCGTATTTTCGTTAAACTTTATAAACTTATACAAAATGTAAAGGATTTGTCTATGAATTACGATGTTGTATTACCAATTAGTGGCTTTGAAGATATTGAGTCATTCTCTTATGAAAAAGTTGATAACTTCTTCTCCATCATAACCTGTGAAGAATCAAATATATCATTAAAACTTATGAGTTTTAATGCATTAAGCAATATCTCTTTTGAGCTTGATGAAACCTATGCCAAAGCATTAGATATTCAGGATCAAAGCGATATTCGTATCTACTACGTTTTTGTTATTCAAAATCCTATCAAAAACTCAGTACTGAATATGTATGCCCCTCTTATATTTAATCAACGTTCTAAAAAGATGGGTCAAATACAACTTGATTTAGCTGAATTAGGACTTGAAACAATTGAAGCGATGATACCTGGGATATAGTTCTTGGGTATACGCTATGCTGATTTAGAATAAAGTGGATTGCGTATACTAATTAACTCTTCTATTGTTTCAAGAGTAACTGTATTATAATCGAGCTGTTCTATTTTCTTTAATGTATGTGCAAGTTCTTGAGTATTATCCACAATAGATTTGGCCATAGTTACGCACTTCTCTTGATCCAAAATATTTAATTCTTGCTCCAACTCAAATACACTCGCTGTTACACTAATATGATTTAATGGCTGTTTCCAATGATGTGAAATATTCTGAATCATTTTTAACACCAATTTGACTTTATCTTGTTCTTCTTTGAACTCTTTGTACTTTAATGCATCTCGATCATTTTGAACTCTTTGGGCTTGATATTCTAAATTATTCAATAATACCTCAGCATTTTCAATGGGCTTGTTTATAAAAGAGTTTACACCAATATCAATTGCTTCTTTAACAATCTCAATATCATTTAATGCTGTTAAAAAAATAATGGATTGGTATCTATCAATTTTTTTTATAGCATGACTCATCATCAATCCATCCATGTAAGGCATATCTATATCACTCAAAATAATATCTGGTTTTTTATCTTTATACATTTCCAAACCCTCTTCACCATTACTGGCTAAATAAAGTTCTTTAATCTCACCATGCAGTAAATCGGTCATGTAGTCTTGCATATCTAAATCATCTTCAATATACAATACAGTAAATTCTTTTAAAATCATTTACTCTTTCCTTTAAAATAACTATTCTCGGTATTTTATCATAAAAAAGATTGATAAATCATAAGAATAAATAAGAATTTTAGTTTTTTTAAGAATATTGCAGAAGAAAATATACACGCACGTACAGTGCGTATATTTAAATATTATCTAAAGTTTAGGGATAAAACTTTTTAATATGCGATGTAAATTGTTTTGCATCTTTGTATCCAACCAATTTTGCACTATCAAGCTCTTTACCATTTTGATCCCAAAATATCAGTCCTGGTGGTCCAAATAGATTAAACTTTTTTAACAAATCTTTATCCTCTTGAGTATTTTTAGTCGTATCTACTTTTAATAATGTAAAACCACTTAAAGCTTGGATCACTTCATCATCTTTAAAAGTAGTTTCCTCAAGCTCTTTGCATGAGATGCACCAATCTGCATAAAAATCAAGCATGATAGGTTTTTTTGTCCTACTAATAATCTCTTCAAGCTCTTTAATTGTAGCCACTTTTTGAAACACTATACCATGTGAAACTTGTTTAGATGTTCCTACATATTCAAGTGGATTGATTGGATTTTTTGATCCACTTCCTGCACCTAAAGCCAATACAAATCCATACGTAAAGAAGATCAATGCAAAAATTCGACTTGTTATCATTGATGATTTAAGTAAATACAAGGCACTACCCATAAACAATAATGACCATAAAATCATTGTTGCAAGTGAAGGGATTATTCGTTCAAGCATCCAAATAGCAACGCCTAGCATAACCACACCAAATACTTTGGATATTGTATCCATCCAACCACCAGGTTTTGGCATAAACTTTCCAGCTCCTGCTCCCACTAATAGTAAAGGTGCACCCATTCCTAAACTCATCACAAATAATGCACTACCACCCAATAAGGCATCACCCGTTTGTCCTATGTATACCAACGCTCCTGCTAATGGAGGCGCGACACAAGGTCCAACGATCAATGCAGATAAAAATCCCATAATGGCAATACCAGAATATCCTTTTTTCTTCTCACCGTCTTGGGAAGCACGATTGAGCTTATTTTGCCATGACTGAGGCAGTTCAAGTTTAAAGTATCCAAACATTGAAAATGCTAGAGCTACAAATAATCCTGCAAATACCACCAACACAACTGGATTTTGTAATGCTGCTTGAAGGTTTGCCCCAAAGAGTCCTGCCAATACTCCAGCTATCGTATATGCTACACTCATCGCCAGCACATACACAAGAGATAAAAACATCCCTCTTTTTGCACTCATTGGTTTCCCATCAATGCTATGAGAAACAATAATACTTGATAAAATTGGAATCATAGGAAAAACACATGGAGTCAATGCTAACAGTAATCCAAACAAGAAAAATGTTCCTAAAATAATAAAAACATTGCCATCCTTAAGTGTTTGAGCAATACTATCAGATTCATTTTGTTCAACAATGGGTGCAACTACGGTTAGGGTGTCTTTTTTGACTGCCAATGCAAAACTGGCTTTTTTTACGGGAGTTTCAACAATAGAATCAGCACTTTTGTACACTTCATTCATAGGTTGATAACACAACCCTGCACTTGAACACCCTTGAT
>JAYEFX010000054.1:0-3027 GCA_034658775.1 Campylobacterota bacterium | reverse complement strand
GCAATAAAGAGAAGTTTAGTACTATTCTTAATTATATAAAAAGTAAATCCTATGTTGAGATGAGCTATGATGGTTATCTTGATGATTTAGAATTCAATAAAGAATAACTCTTTATTGAATATACTAACTGCTTATTCCTCTTCTAAAGTATCTACAATAGATTCTACACTTGCATCACTCATATCCAAATCCAAATGTACTGCATCTTGAGCTTTTACTAAAGTTACATCCATCCCTTTGGCTTTTGCTTTTTCATAAAAACGTGTTGTGACTTCTGGTTTAGATATTTTATCTTGGGTTCCATAAATAAGTAAATATTTTGTTGTAATATTTTTATCATCAATAAAATCACTCAATGCAATAGAATTGGACGTATTTTTTTTATCATCAACACTGTATGATGCTCCAGCACTTGCCATCAAAGATATCAGACCAGGATTGTATCCTGTTAACGTTGCACCCATAGTGGCCCCTGCAGAGTGTCCTATATAATTGACTGTTTTTACCTCATATTTTTCTTTTAAACCCTGTACCAATTGAGATAAGAACTCAATGTATTTTTTATCTTTTGATAAATTTTTAACACCTTTATGCGCTAGTGCTTTAAAATTATTGGTTGAGGATTTAGAATACCCTGGAAGTGCTACTGCAATGGTTGTAATATCTGTTTGCATCGATAGATCATCAGCAAAAGGAGCATATCTTCCTAAGGTATTTGATCCCTCTGGCCATGTACCATGAACGATTATATTTAAAATATTTTCACGTTCACCTTGGGCTTCGTGAAACTGTATGCATTCACCACCAGCATAAATAAAATCGTCACCTTGTGTGGCACACGTGTCTTTATCAACAGCGTATGCATTTAACGACAGTAAAGCACATGCAGCTAAACTTAATAATGATTTGTTCATTTTTATCTCCTAAAGTATTATTAGAAAATATTATATCAAATTAACTTTAATACACTCTCAAAAAACATTGTACCTAATGATTTATATCTGTTTCTAAGATTCTTTCATCAATTTATCCATCATCTTTCCTTGAACAATGGCAAAAATGAGTATGTAAACATTGATTATAACCGTAAACACTATTCCAAATAAATCAAGCATAAAAGGAAGTAAAGGCAATTTTACCGCTCGTGCATAAAAAAATGTTGCAATTAAACCATCTTTTACTCCATGTTCTCGCATTTGACTTAGCATTCCATACCATGCATACATGGGTCCATGACTTAATATTCCTCCAGTCAAACTGTATGCCACCCCTTTTTTACCACTATTTTGTCCAAAATGTTTCATCAGCTGTTTTGGTTTTAAAAAGTAATTTATGCATGCAGTTAAGATGATAATAAAAACAAATATAGGCAACAAATCCAGAAAAATATCAAACGCTTTTAAAAGTCCTAAATATGTTTGTTCAAAATTAAATACAAATGCTGTAAAATAAAGTATGATAACAACAGCTAAAAATTTAATTCCTTTAAACTCGAATTTTTTCACGATAAAAAGCCTAGAGTTATCACCGATAAATACGCCACTAAAATTGTACTTAACAATGTCAAAATATTTCGATACGCAGTAAATTTTACACCAAAGACTGAAGCTTCAGCAGGAATTTGTACAAATCCTAGTGTGACCCATGCCAAAATAAATGTACTTAAGGCATATATAGATACTCCTTGCTCTTGCAATCCTTGTGCAATCACATAACTCACTGCTGCATTTCCAGAAGAAGTGGCTCCTATTAATGTTCCAACAAGTGTATCGCCAAGTGTGTTGTATCCAAATAGTTTTGCCAACATAGCATCAGATATGTACGTTTGAAACAATCCGACAAGACCAATTACCGCTATCATCATTGGTAATGTGGCAATAAAGTTCATTATTGAAGATTTAAATGCTTTTTTCATCTGTACTTTTTATATTAATTGATTTTTGATGCAATAAAGCATCGGCTATTTTATGTCTAGCTGATTCAACAAGCCGAGAAAATGTTGTTCTAGATATTCCCATTGCAATGGCTGCTTCTTGTTGATACTTAGATTCATAATCTGCTAAGCGGATGGCTTCCATTTCATCCTCAAGCAGTATTATTTGTTCAAGATCAACACTTGGTATTCCACAAGGTTTAAAACATACCTTACTGTGGTCTGCACCTAGAACTCTATTTTTTCTTTTTCGACCTGCTCGATTCATCTAAGATTAAGCCGTAAATACTCTGTTGTTTGCTTTGCCTCTACCCGCACCATTTCCAAATCCTGAACCATTTCCTTGACAAGCTTGATTATTTTGCATTTGTCTACCTCGTCCTTGTCCACTTCCATTTCTCATTCCGTTTCCACTAATCTCTTGATTTCTTCGTCTTCCTTGACCTCTCATCGTTTGTCCTTTAAATTAAATTTTTAGCGCTATTTTAAACATATGTTCAGAATTATATCGAACATATGTTCATAAGTCAAGGGGCAATATAGATAAGTAGTCAATCGTAGAGTTTTTTTTACATAAAATATTATGGTATTTCTTATATTTTAGATTAATTGAAAAAGAAAGAGTTAAAAAAATATAAAACCTAGTTTTCACTAGGTTTTATAACGGTATTAAACAATACCTGGGTTACCTTTTACACCAATCAAGTCTGGTGTATCTACGGTGAGTTTACCAATATGCTTGATATTTTTCAAGTATTTCTCACACGTATCCCAAATAGGTTCACCTGGAGATACTGAATTAACCGTAGACCAACCAGCCACTCTGTATTTTTTAGAGGCTTCTATTGGCTTACCATTTTTAGTTAATCGAATGTTTGAGATTCGTTTACCAATAGTTGCTTTAGGATCAATCGTATACGAAATTCCTCCCGTACGTACCATATCTCCACCTGATTGCAAGAATGGATCCGCATTAAACAAGTTATCCGCAACATCTTCAAGTACTGCTTTGATATCTGCTCCACTCATGTCTCGTGCATATGTTTCTGGATACGTTAAGGCTACTTGAGTCATCATATCATCATACGTGATTG
>JAYEFX010000053.1:0-3047 GCA_034658775.1 Campylobacterota bacterium | reverse complement strand
TGTTTAACTTCTCACTTGGATACACATTCTAATGCTTGATTATAAACTGGATAACTTTTATCAAATGCTTGAGCAAAACAAGCAAAAGTTTCCTAAAAAACCAATCATATTTTGTGAAGGCACCACACTTAACAATACTCAACTGATTGACAACGTTGATATCTTAGCTCGACATTTAGAGCTGGGTGGTATCAAACCAGGGGATAAAATAGCGCTTATTTTATCCAACTCAGTTGAATTTATAATCTCATTTTTTGCCGTTACGCGTATTGGTGCAGTGTGTGTTCCTATTAATAACTTTCTTAAAAGAGAAGAGCTTGAATTTATTTTAAACGATTGTGAAGCACGATGGCTTTTTACATCAAATAAATTTTTAAAAGAGGTCAAATCTCTTCAAAAAGCAACGACCGTGGAGAAAACTATTTGGTGTGATGATTTTAAAGATTTGGATGAAAGCAACTTTAGTTTTGACTCTATTTTAAATTCTGTTCATGAAGATCACGTGCATCATCATAATCCTTTAATCGATGATTTAGCCGTGATTGTTTATACCTCAGGAACAACAGGTAAACCAAAAGGGGCGATGCTTAGCTACAAAAATATCTTTTCAAATGTGATCTCTGCAAATAAACGATTTGAGATCACGCAAAAAGATAGATTTGTTGTGTATTTACCGATGTTTCACTCTTTTACCTTAAGCATCATGGTGCTGCTGCCTTTTTACTCTGCATCAGCTATTGTAATACTCAAAAGTGTTTTCCCTTTTTCCAATGTCTTAAAAGCAGCACTACTCAAACGAGTAACCATCTTTTTGGGCGTACCTACAGTTTACAATGCTTTACTTAAAGCAAAAATTCCTTGGTATTTTATGTGGTTCAATAAAATTCGAGCTTTCATTAGTGGTAGTGCTCCATTGAGTGAAAAAGCGATCAATGACTTTGAGTCTAAATTTAAAAGTGCTCCAATACTTGAAGGGTATGGTCTTAGTGAATGTTCACCAGCGGTATGTATTAACCCATTAAATAAACAAAAACCCCTTTCAGTTGGTATTCCACTTCAAAGTTATGAAGTTAAAATTGTTGATGAAGAGCTGCAAGAGCTTAAACTGGGTGAAGTGGGTGAGATCATTGTTCAAGGGGATTGTGTGATGCAAGGGTATCTTAATCGTCCCGAAGCAACCCAAGAAACCATTATCAATGGTTGGCTCAAAACTGGGGATTTAGGCAAAATGGATGAAGATGGCTACATCTATATTGTAGATCGTAAAAAAGACCTTATCATCTCCAAAGGGATTAATATCTATCCACGAGAGATTGAAGAGGTAATTTACACTTTGGATGAAGTTGAACTAGCAGCCGTAGTTGGATTCAAAGATGAACATCTTGATGAAGTACCTATGGCATTTGTGCAACTCAAAGAGGACCATCAAATCAGTGAAAAACAGATTAAAGCACATCTAAAGAAGCATTTAGCTAACTTTAAAGTACCAAAGACTATTATAATAAAGGATGAACTTCCTAAAAACGCTACAGGAAAGGTACTTAAACGTGTACTTAAAGAAGAGGTTCAAAAAGGTTTATAAGTGATTGACCAGGATATTGAAAATATTTATGACATGACATTATTTGAAGCATCAGATTTGGAAGAGTTGCTGCATCAGCTGCTCAAACAAATCAAAGAGATTACTCATGCCCAAGCAGGAAGTATTTATCTTGTTGAGGGCGATTATTTAAAGTTTCATATTTTTCAAAATGATGCAAAATCCTATGAAGATATTTATAAAATATACGCAAAAATAAAAGATCACAAGATCCTTCTCAATGACAATAGTTACATCTGTGCCGAAGCCTTTAATAAAGCAAAAATAATTACGGTTGATGATGTTTATAAATCTGAAAGTTTCAATTTTTATGATACAAAAAAATTTGATGAGATGATTGAGTATAAAACACATTCGATCATTACTGTACCACTTGTGCATCCTTTAACTAAAGAGAAACTGGGCGTTATTCAAATACTGAACAAAATAGATCCTAAAACATTAGAGATAATTCCTTTTAGTGAAGAAGACAAACAAACGGTATACAACAACAGTTTATTTATCTCTATCTCCATTGCACAACTTTTAAACGACATGAACACTTTACAAGAGGTCAATAAGCAACTTCAAAAAAAGATTGCCAATACAATAAAACAAAATCATGATAAAGATGCCATAATTCATGATAATACTAAAAACATCTCACTAGGAAACTTGATGAACTCCATTGCACATAATTGGAGACAACCATTAAGCACGATTAGTATTTTAGCAAGCGGTATGATGCTGAAGCTTGATTATGAGATGCTAAGTGATAAAGAATTAAAAGACAATTTAAATCAAATTTTGAGTGTAACGCAAGATCTTTCATCTTTGATTACCACATTTAATGAGTTTTACGATAACAATGAAGAAAAGTCATACTTTAATGTCCCAACACACATCGACAAAGCCTATGGTATTATCAATCGGTCATTAATTCAACATGATGTTGAAGTGATTTTTGATACAGATACATCATTGCATGTTTCAAATTATCCAAACAGTTTCACTCAAGTGATGCTAAGCTTTTTTATTTTACATGAAGAGATTTTTTCACAAAATGATCAAAAGAAAATTTTGCTCATTGAGGTGCTTGAAAAAGATAATGCGGTTATTGTTAATTTAAAAAATAATCAAAAAGAACTCAAACCCAGTTATCTAACAAGTGACACTTTTCAATCATCATTAAATTTTAAACAAAGCAAACCAACGCTGTTTTTAATCAAGCGTATTATTAATCATACTCTAAAAGCAAAACTTGAATATGAAATAGCAGATTTTACTGTAAATGGTGAAGAGTTTACCGGAACGTGTTTTAGCATTATTTTACCTAAACAATTAGCCTAATCCAATAAAAACTAAATTTTAAATAATAACTTTAAAGTAGTATCCAAATCCCATCTATTTTCAAGTAGCTGATTTTTAATAGATTTTACTTTATTGAGATGTAAAATATTTATTACAA
>JAYEFX010000052.1:0-3050 GCA_034658775.1 Campylobacterota bacterium | reverse complement strand
CAATCATGATTCCACTATCTACTAGTGTACCATCCATATCAAATATAATATGTTTCACTGTTAATCGTCGCTAAAAGGTCGTTTTATTTCATACCAAACGTCACCAAACCACTCTTTGGTACTGTCCCAAGCATCAGCACTGGTATCGGCAGTTGCATCGTAAGCTTTATTGACACCATGTTTGGTATTTTCCCAGGCTTCATTGCTGTTGGTTTCTATTTGTTTTGTTGAACATCCAGCAAATAAAACAATGCTTAGTAATCCTATAGATAGTGTTTTTTTCATTTAGTCTCCATTTTTAATTTTGTAAGTAGCTTTTCACCTTTTTTGATGTGCAGCTCTATGATTTCTAGATCTTCGTTTATCTCTTTTTTTTCTTTTTTGGTTCTTTTTATCTCTAAGAGTTTAAGTGTTGCAGCTTTTTTAAGGCGTAACTTTTTTAAAAGTGATTTGATGTACTTTTTTTCATTTGCTTTTTCAAATTTACCCAAACCCAGTGTGGTCTTGACTTTTTTTATGAATTTTTTAATGTTCATGCTTCATCCTTTGTGCCTAGTAGATTATCTATATCTTCTTTATCTATGAGCATCTCATCGTCTATGCTGCTCGTTTGCTCACTTTTGTCTGTAAAGAGAACTTCTGCCATCTCGATTAAATTTTTTGAAATATCATGAGCATAAGCACTGTCGTTCATCAACGATGTTGCCATCTCATTGGTGATGAGTTTATTACGTATGAGTTTGTCCAGTTCACCATTTGCAATTATATCAAATTTTTCCAATTGTAACTTGCTTTTTGATAATAATACAATAATTTCATCATCTTCATCAATTGTTGCAATGATATTGATATTACGTAAAACTTTTGCAAGCTCTTTTTGTATAAGATTGTATTCTTTTTTGATGTATTGATTGGTGCTTTTAGAATAGTTGAATAAATTTTTTTGTAAATGCTTCGTATCTTTTACTGCTTCAACTATGTTTCGATTGGCTAATTTTATGCGATACAGCTCTTCAATGTACGAGGATGGGATAGTGGATTGTGCACGTGTAGCAAAGTCTATAATTTCCCCATAAATACCTTTTATTTTTCGATTGTACGAATCGTCTATATCGAATAAATTTTTATCGTATGGATGATCTGTTACTTCGTGAATGGATATTGAAGAGATTATGGTTGATTTTTTCATGTTCAAACCATGTGCAATTGTTTCAAAAGCATTATCATACAGATGCTTACTCTCTTTTATGATTGAAATCAATGAGGTTGAAGGAAATTCTAAAACAGATTCATTGAGATATCGAACGGTATGGGTATTTTTTTGTGGAACATTTTTCTCAACCAATGTATTTTCTAAAAAGGTAACAAGAATATTGATAAATGGCACCATAACCAGTACACCAATAAGATTAAATATGGTATGAAATACAGCAAGTTTTAAAGTATAGTCATCCGCTGCAATGCCAGCAAACTGACTGACGTAATCAACGCTAAACATGATCTGCTGCATCAGCACAATGGCAATCAGTCCTGTAGTAAGATTGAATATTAAATGCGCACCCGCAAGTCTTTTTCCGACAATATTTGAACTCATGGCACCAATAATTGCTGTAATAGTAGTACCTACATTAGCCCCAATAGCTAGAGCTAAAGCATTTTCATAGCTTATCTGACCAGCAGCTAGAGCAGTAATAATAAGTACAAGTGTGGCATGAGACGATTGCATCACTACAGTCGCAAAGATACCAATACCTGTAAATATAAAAAGGCCCTTATATCCTGTGACTGAAAATGCAGCTAGATCGATGGTGCTTTTAAATGCTTCAAAACCATCTTTCATGTAATGAATACCTAAAAATAAAAAACCTAAACCTGCTAAAATATATCCAATTCCTTTGAGTGATTTACTTTTTTGAAAAATTAGAACAACACCAAATACAAGCATAGGCATAGCATAAGCAGAGATTTTAACTTTTAATCCAAAACCTGCAACCAACCAAGCTCCAGTTGTGGTACCAATATTAGCCCCAAATACAATTCCAATACCCTGTGCTAGACCAATAAGACCGGCACTTAAAAAAGATATAGTAAGCACGGATACCAATGAGCTGGATTGCATCAATGATGTGGTAATAATTCCAAAACCAATGCTTTTGTACAGTTTGTTGGTTGATTTTTGCAGTATACGCTCAAGCGCACCTCCTGAAAAAGCTTTGAACCCTTCTTCGAGTGCTAGCATACCAAATAAAAAAATAGCAACACCAGCAGATATCTCTTTAAAGTCCGGGCTAATCCAAAATCCATAGGATAGAATAATTAGCATCGTTGGCAATAAAATGTTTCTTAACAAATAGTTTCCTCTATATGTAGTTTATATAATACTTTTAGTATACCCAATTGTTCATTTATATATAGAATATTACCCATTTCTTAAATTAATCTATTTATAATATTGTTTTTTAATATTATAAAGCGTATAGTATGTATAAAGATATAAGGAGGATGTGATGCAAGTAGGTGGAAATGGATATGATAATGCAAACGCAAATGCTTTAAGCAATGCCATGATGCACAAAGATGGTGAAAAGCTTGGAAAAGAAACAGATTCTAGTAGCGTGGAGGATCAAATAAATAAATCAGCAGTGGAAGTATCAATTTCGATGAACGCTCAAATAGTTTTATTTTCCATGAACAGTGGTGATTTAGTTAAAGATAATACATTAGCACAACAAAATGTGTTGAGTTTTTTATCTGGTGCAGAAGTTGATGGGCAATTAAGTCTGAAGGATCTGGGCTACGAAGGTAAACCAATCACAGAGCTTTCTGTTTCTGAAGCGACTGCACTTATTGGGGACGATGGATTTTTTGGTATTGAGCAAACTTCACAAAGAGTTGCTGATTTTGTTTTCAATTTTTCTGGAGATGATATTGAGCTTCTTGAAAAAGGTAGAGAAGGAATTGTGCAAGGATTTAACGAAGCACAGGAGATGTGGGGTGGAGACTTACCTCAAATTTCACACGATACACAAGCTAAAACACTTGAATTGATA
>JAYEFX010000051.1:0-3050 GCA_034658775.1 Campylobacterota bacterium | reverse complement strand
AAACAGCGAAATGATTGCAAAAGTTGATGGTGTGATGAATGGTATTAGCGTTATAGGGGATAAAGTTGGTGAAACCATGTATTATGGTCCAGGTGCCGGTGGTGATGCAACAGCAAGTGCTGTTGTCGCAAACATCATCGATATTGCACGCGGTAAAGGAGCACCAATGCTAGGGTTTAAAAAACCTCTTGAAAGTGGTCTTACTTTAGCATCAATTGATTCCATTGAAAGTAAATATTATCTTAGAATGAAAGTTGAAGATAGAAGTGGTGTATTAGCTAAAATTGCAACTGTACTTAGTCAAGATAGTATTTCTATTGCTTCGATGCTGCAGAAGCCTTTAAATGATGATACGGCTACATTGTTATTATCAACACATATTTGTACAGAAAAACAGATACAAAATGCTATTAAAACAATTGAAGGCTTAGATTTTATCTTATCTAAGCCTTCAATGATTCGAATCGAAGAGTAACCCTACTCTTCGTCAACTACTCCCAAATTTTATAAACCACACTAAAAAAATCAATGTGGGAACCCCTACTCTACCTCTTTACCAAAGTTAACAGCAATGGCAGCTTTGATTCTTTTGATTGATTCCTCTTTGCCAAGCACTGCCATAATATCATACACAGAAGGTGCTTGCGTTCCACCGGTTAAAGCTATTCGGATGGGTTGAAATAACTGTGGCATTTTAAGTTCATTTTGTTCTATAAAGGGTTTAGTTAACGCTTCATAATCACAGGCCAAATGCAATTCCACATCAGCACTTTCAAGCACTTCACAATAGATATCTAAGATATTAATCGTATTTTCTTTGATAAATTTTTTACTACCTTTTGGATCGTACTGCGTTGGAACAGCAACAATTTTTTCAATAGCATCTTTAAGCTCTACTAATGTTTGTGCTCTATCTTTTGATAAATCAAGCAACATCTCTTTTCGGTCATGTCCATGAACATGGCAATCAAAAAATTTCAGCTCTTCAATTAATCGTTCATTGGTTACATTTTTGATGTAGTGCCCATTAAGCCATTTTAATTTCTCTTCATTATATGCTGAAGCTGATTTATTGATATTGTTAGGATCAAACAGTTCGAGCATCTCATCCATAGAAAAAATCTCTTGATCTTGATTGCTCCATCCAAGTCGAACCAAAAAGTTTAATAATGCTTCAGGAAGATACCCCTGTCGCTTGTAATCCATCACGTCCATAGCACCATCTCGTTTAGAAAGTTTTTTACCTGCAGGGTTATTGATCATGGGTACATGGAAAAACTTTGGAGCTTTAAAACCCAATGCTTCATACACAACGATCTGTTTTGCCGTATTGCTTAAGTGGTCATCTCCTCGAATAACATCCGTCATACCCATCAAAGCATCATCAACTGCCACAACAAAATTATACGTAGGTACTCCAGAGCTTCGTGCAATAATAAAATCATCCACCTCTTCACAATCAAAATCCATCACATTTTTAATACCATCTATAAAACAGATACGTCCCTCATTGGGTGACTTTATTCGCACTACGGGATCAATCCCTTCAGGTGGAGTTCCGTCAAAATCTCGATATCTTCCATCATAACGAGGTGTCTGCTTATTTGCCATCTGTTCTTCTCTTAATGCATCAAGCTCATCACGCGACATGTAACAATAATACGCTTTACCCTCATCAAGAAGTTGTTGTATGTATTGCTTATAGATATCCATACGTTTTGATTGATATTCCTCTTTACCGTCGTATTCAAGACCTACCCAATCAAATGCTTCAATAATAGCCTTTAGAGCGTCTTCTTGGTTTCGTTGCATATCGGTGTCTTCAATTCGCAATTTAAACTCACCGTTTGTTTTTCGTGCCCATAAGTAACTGTATAGTGCTGTTCGTAATCCACCTATGTGCAAGTATCCTGTTGGACTTGGTGCAAATCGTGTAATAGCCATAATTAATCCTCTTTCGCTGCTTTATAAAATCCAATGGCTGAAATAATCACCACCATAACAATAAATACAATCATCACAATATCAAGTGTCCCCATTGGTTTCCTTCTCTTTTAGTTGTCCACAAGCTGCATCTATATCCAAACCTTTTGATTCACGTATAGTACAAGTTAAACCTCGTGCATTTAAGTAATCTTGGAATTTTATCATATTATTCCTTGAAGGTCTTTCATACGGCGTACCTTCGTATGGATTAAAGTAAATAAGGTTAACTTTTGCTTTAATTCCATCAAGAAGTTTAAGTAAAGTATTTGCATCATCAAGCGAATCATTTTTGTCTTTAATCACCAAATACTCAAACATCACTTTTTTCCGTACATCTACTGGGAATTTTTTAACTGCATCAATAATCGATTGAATATTGTACGCTTTATTCATAGGTATTAATTCACTTCGCAAATTATCATCAACTGCATGCAATGAGATTGCTAATTGAATACCCAAATCCTCTTCCCCAAGTTTTTCTATTTTTGAGCTTATTCCACTGGTTGAAATTGTTTGACGACGGGTATTAATATCCAATCCCTCCTCTTCACTCAAAATTCGAATGGCATTGACTAAATTATCGTAGTTATCAAGAGGTTCACCCATGCCCATATACACAATATTGACTGATTTATTCGCTGCGATATTATTATCAAGTTTGAGTTGACGCACCTGCTCTACTATCTCAGCTGCACTTAAATTTCGGACAAAACCACCCTTTGCTGTCAAGCAAAAGCTGCACCCCACTTTACACCCAACTTGCGTTGAGATACAAAAAGTAAATTGTTCACTACGTGTTATTTTTCCACTCTCATCATACTTTTTATCTTTCATAAGTAAAAATACTGATTCTACACTATGTCCATCGTGCAGTTTAAAAAGATATTTAATACTGCCATCCGTACTTTTTTGCTTGGTTAAGATCTCTAGGGGTGCTATAGAATAGCCTGCTTGCAAACTCTGTTTCAACTCCTTTGGAATATTTTTCATATCCTCATAAGATGTAGCGTATTGTTTATATAGCCAATTGTAAATTTGCTTTTCGAGCAAAACAAATTTACAAT
>JAYEFX010000050.1:0-39913 GCA_034658775.1 Campylobacterota bacterium | reverse complement strand
CGCTGATAATACTGCAGGGTCCCCTTGACGGAAACGTAAGTCGCTGCCTACTTTGAGAATTTTTTATTACACCAAGCCTTGAACTAAGTTAACTACCACACAGTTAATTTAGTTTGAGGCTTTTTTTATTTATTTAAAATTATTTTCGCTTATCTTTTTTTCTTCAATTGTATATTATATCTTTTTGCTATAATCGTAAAAATAGTCTAGGAGCTTACATGAACTTATTAGCCAT
This sequence comes from Campylobacterota bacterium, assembly GCA_034658775.1. Lineage (GTDB taxonomy): Bacteria > Campylobacterota > Campylobacteria > Campylobacterales > Arcobacteraceae > JAYEFX01. Next base: position 39,678 of record JAYEFX010000050.1, on the reverse strand, counting down.
TATAGTTATAACTTTAGCTATATCATTATCATTGAATTTATTATTAAAACGATTTCATGTTTCGCCTATTGTGGGATACATACTTACGGGTGCACTAATCACTATTGGTTTTGATTTTATAAATATTGACCAACACATTCTTGGTGAAATTGCAGAATTTGGTATAGTTTTTTTGATGTTTACCATTGGATTGGAATTCTCATTGCATCATTTAAAATCAATGAAAAAAGAGGTATTTGTTTACGGTACCTTACAGATGTTTTTAAGTGCTGCATTTTTTGGGTTTGTCTCAAATACTTTTTTTGGTATAGATACAAAAACCTCCATTATTATAGGTACGGCATTAGCCTTATCTTCTACAGCAATTGTATTAAAAGTACTTAATGAAAATGGTGATATCCATAGACCTTACGGTAGGTACTCTCTTGGTATACTTTTATTTCAAGATTTAGCGGTTATCCCTATTTTATTGATGATTTCATTTTTTGCGAATCCGACTGCTTCAATTTCTAACATGCTATTGGATACTTTGTATTCCGGAATTATAGTGCTATTTGTGATGTTTATTTTTGGTAAATACCTATTGGGATATTTTTTTAAACTTGTAACGGACAGCAAAACGGAAGAACTTTTTATCGCAGCTGTACTTTTAATAGTATTATCCTCCGCATTGTTAGCACATGCTTTTGGGTTTTCCTATTCATTGGGAGCATTTTTTGCGGGTATGATGATTGCAGAGACTAAATACAAGTATCAAATAGAAGCAGATCTTGTGCCATTTAGAGATCTGTTGCTTGGATTGTTTTTTATCTCTGTAGGTATGCAGATTAATATGGATATAGTTTTAGATAATTTTGTTAGTATTATTTTGTTAACAATTGGTATTTTATTGTGTAAAGCAGTGATTATATTTGCATTTGTTACAATTTTTTCATTTGCAAAAAGAGCTATGAAAACAGCACTTGCCTTGGCACAAGTTGGTGAATTTTCATTTGCTGTATTAGCACTTGCATCTTCTTCAAATTTACTTGATGATCAAATCAATCAGATATTAATTGCCGTTGTTGTGGTTTCATTGATTTTTACCTCACTAGCAATTCGTTATGTTCGTGCCTTTACAAATATATTTTTTAAGCACAACAGTGAAATTATGCACGATCCTATTGTTTCTACTCAATTTAATCATCATGTTATCGTTTGTGGGTACTCCTTATTGGGGCAAAAAATTGTTAAGCAACTTACAAAAAAAGGGCTCTCCTATGTGGCGATAGACCAAGAGCGTCAACATGTTCAAGAGGGATTGGATAATCATGCCAGTGTAATGTTTGGAAATGCAGCATCAAAGCATGTATTGGAGTCTGTAGGGGTCAAGGATTGCATTGCGGTAATTGTTGCTATTGATAATGATGAAAAGGTACGCTTGATTTGTGAATCAATTAAATCCATCAACAAAGATATACCCATTGTAGTAAAAATTTCACACAAAGAACAAATTGAAGATCTAGAAGATTTGGAAATTAAAGAATACATCAATGAAAATGAAAGTGTCGCAAAACTCTTAGTGAGCAAAGCGATGAAATGTGATTTGAAACACTAAAAAGTGTTTCAAATAAAAAGAGTTATTTTACAGTTTGTGCAAATTCATTAAAAATATATTTACTTTCATGTGGACCAGGACTTGCTTCTGGATGGTGTTGTACTGAAAATATATTTTTGTTATGGTATTTTACCCCTTCAATGGTATTGTCAAATAAATTTAGATGGGTAACATCAGCAATTTTTGTAATCTCATCAGGTACATTGTAGTTATGATTTTGTGCAGTGATTTCAACTACTTTTTGAGGATTGGCCACAGGATGATTACCTCCGTGTTGACCAAACTTTAATTTATACGTATCAAAACCATGTGCAATGGAAAGCATTTGATGCCCTAAACAAATTCCAAACATAGGAATATTTTGTTCAATTAGAAGTTGTACTTGCTCTTTCTCTTTGGTTAAAGTTAGAGGATCACCTGGTCCATTGGATAAGAAAATACCCCCAATTTCACCTTGATTAAATTTTTCAATTAAATCTTCAGCCTTAAAATTACTTGGTACAACTTCAACTTCAAGCCCTGATTCAACGAGCTCATTAAGAATATTTCGTTTGATACCAAAATCAATGGCTATAATTTTTTTATCGCTCATGACTGCAGGGTTAAATGAAAGAGTTTCATGATTCCACGCACCATTTTTATGCACGTAGCTCTTTTTTGTACTTACTTGTTCGATGTAGTTAATCTCTTCGATTCTAGCAGAGGATTTAAGTTGTTTTGCCAATGTCTCTTTATCGGAGATTTCAGTTGATGCTATCATCATCATGGCACCTTCATCTCTAATCATTTTTGTTAAGAATCGAGTGTCGATATTGCAAATTCCTAAAACATTTTGATCTTTTAACAGTTTATTTAGATCACTTTGGGCTCTAAAATTTGAGTGCTCATGATTGTAAGACCGAACTAAAATGCCTTTACAATGGGCTCCTGTACTTTCCATATCATTTTCATTGACTCCAACAATACCAATTTCTGGCATGGTAAAGGTTACAAATTGTCCAGCGTAACTAGGATCTGTAATTATCTCTTGATATCCAGTCAAAGAGGTATTAAAAACAATCTCTCCAACACTTGTACCTGTCGCTCCAAAAGATTGTGCTTCTAAAAATGTACCGTTTTCAATGTATATCCAAACTTTTTGCATTATATCAATCCTTTTCTAATGAGTTCTTCCTCATACAGTCGTTGGTAGATTAAATCATATTCTTCCGTTCCTGGAATAATTTTTCGCTTATAGTGTTTGATCTTTTCATAAACAATTTCATCTGCTTCTTCAAATCCATGCATAAACTCTTCAATTGCATTATAGATAACATTGTTGACTAAATTTTCTGAAACGGTAAAGTGAATAAAATCTTCATCCCATAGATATCCAGAAACAGTGTGTGAAATATTTTTAAATCGATCTTCATTGTTTAAAATTACATGATATTCATTTGAAAGACGTTTTTTCGTCATCCAAAACAGTTGTCGATAGTCTGCATTGTAGAACTCAATGCTCTCTTCTTGATTGTCTAAAATATCCGAAACTTTTTCATCTAAAGCCAACTCTTTATCGATATCCTCTTCAAGCATATCTTGGATTTGTGCGGCAATGGCATTTTTGTCTTTTCGTATCTCAACAAAATCACAGTTGATTAAATCTTTAGTAATTTTTCGGGACAGGTAACCTGCATGCTGTAGTTTTAATCTCATATATTAACCCCTTATGATTGTATCGTGTCTATCTGGACTTGTAGAGATGATCCCTACTTTGGTTTGCGTTAGCTCTTCAATTTTAAGAATGTAATCTTTTGCGGTTTGAGGAAGTGCATCAAAGTCTCTGCACCCTACAACGCTATCCCATCCATCAACCTCTTCATATATTGGTCGAATACCATCAAGGTTACTTGGAACATAATCCAATCGTTCACCATCAAGGTCATAAGCAACACAGATTTTAATCTTTTTAAATCCATCTAAAACATCAAGTTTCATTAAGGATAGTTGATCACAACCATTTAGTTTTGAAGCGTATTGTACCGATACTGCATCAAACCATCCGCAACGTCGTTTTCGTCCTGTTGTTGTTCCAAACTCTTTCCCAACATCGGCCATTGTATCCCCATCAGGACCAAAGTCTTCCGTAGGGAAAGGACCATTTCCCACACGTGTACAGTATGCTTTTACAATACCCGTAATGGTACCAATTTGTTTTGGATTTACTCCAAGACCTGTACATGCTCCAGCACTTACTGTGTTTGAACTGGTTACATAAGGGTAGGTTCCATGGTCAATGTCCAAGAGGGTTCCTTGTGCACCTTCTAGTAATACTTTTTTATTTTTATCAAGTGCTTTCCATACCATGTTGGTTGTGTTGGTAATAAAGGGAGCAAGTTGCTGATTGTACGATACAAGTAAATCTAAAAGTTCTTGCTCTTTTGGAACTTCAATATCTAGAACATCAAAAATTGCTTTATTTTGTGCAAAATATTCTAAAATAGCATCCGCTAATTTTCGAGGGTTTAAAAGTTCCCCAACTCGATGTCCAATACGATTGATTTTGTCAGAATATGCAGGTCCAATCCCTTTGCCTGTTGTACCAATCGCCTTATCCCCTTTAAGCTTTTCTCGAGCTTGATCAATAAGCGCATGATAAGGAAGGTTTAAATGTGCTTTATCACTAATAAACAGTCGTCCTTCTAAGTTTTCAAATTGCACCATCTCTTTGATGATGGATTGGGGGCTTAGAACAACACCATTTCCAATAACGTTGATTGCTTGTGGGTTTAATACACCAGAAGGTATTAAGTGAAGTGCGTATTTTACACCATCTACCCAAATTGTGTGACCTGCATTGTGTCCACCTTGACTTCGACATACATAGTCATAATCCATAGCCAATCGGTCTACAATTTTCCCTTTTCCTTCGTCACCCCATTGGATTCCTACAATTAAATCTGCTTTGCTCATTTTTTTAATCCTCTAAAACTTTTAATAAATTATCTGTATATAATGCAAATCCCAGTGAGTTTAATCCTTCACTGTGATAGCTTCCACCTTTTGCAATGGTTAAATTATCTTGTATTACACGGTAATAAATTCCATCATAATATTGCAGTGAATCGTAATATAATGGTGCAACTACAATATTGTTGTACGGGGTATTTTTTACCGTTTTGTGTAAAATTTTTAACTCTTCTAATATTTCATTTGGCATATCTTTGTTGCTTAATAGCTTTTCTAAATCTTCCACGTGAATTACCTCAAGCAATTGGGTTAACCAATCAATCTTAAGTGCATACACGGCTGCAATCTCTCCATCTTTAAATAGGGATTCTTCAATATTCAATAGCGTACTTAATAATCTAGGGATATTGATGTTTGAAATTTGCAACACAGGATTTATTTGCAACTCTTCTAAGACTTGTGTTGTAACATCAATGATGTCATTGATGTTTTCATGTGCGATGTATTCACAACCCATTTGGTAGTTTTCTGTTGATGGATAGGTAAATACAGGTTGGATATAAAACCACTTTTTATGTGAAGTGGTTCGCCCCAATCGTTTGGTAATAATACGTACCACATCCAACGTACTGTCTGCACGTAGATTCAGGTTGGTATTGTCTTGATCAAAAGTATTGATTAGTTTTGTTTCATCATTAATACTTTGATGTTGTGTAAATGAAAAGTTAGGAGTAACAATCTCTTCAAAATTGTTAGTCATGAAAATCTCACTTACCTTATTTTCCAGCAATCGTTTTGCTTTGGCAACGTTACCAAAATATAAACGGCTCCCTTGGGGTATTTCGTGTTCACAAATCATTAATTATTTCCTTGAAACATAATTTGTGAAAATACTTTAGACGCAGTTCCATCAAAGGGGCGAACACCAATTTGATCTAACGCTAATTCAATAGCATTAAGTACCCATGTTGCTTCGTAGTCTTCTACTAATCCCATGTGATTGATACGGTAAAGTTTCCCTTTTAGATGATCTTGACCCCCTGCAATATTTACATTGTATTGAGTTTTTAAAATATTTCGTATCTCATTAGAGTGTTGGGAATAAATTGCTGTCATTGCATTTGCAGGGCTGTTTGGATAAACTTTTTCTCCAATAGCTTTAAGTGCTTCTTGTGTGGCACGTGAGCGCAATGCAGTTTGTTCATACAACTTTTGGGCACCCATATTTTCAATACGTTCTAAAATTGCACCCAATCCGATGATAAGTGTTGTAGCAGCAGTATACGCTGTAGTGTTTGTTTTTTGTTTTTTAATCTCACTTAAAAGATTGAAATAATATCCTGCTGGTTTTTTTTCTATTTTAGTTACGGCTGCTTCACTGAATCCAATCATTGAAAGTCCAGGAGGCAGCATTAATGCTTTTTGGCTTCCCGTGATAAGTGCATCAATATTTGTGGTGTCAATCTTTTCTACACCTACTGCTGTGATTCCATCAGCTACGATAGAGATATTTGGGTTGATTTGTTTAACCGCTTGTGCGATTTGTTCAACAGGATGGCGTAATCCTCCTGCACTTTCACAAATTTGAATACATACCGCATCAATTTGGTCATCATTTTTAATTTCATTAAGTACTTCGTCAATTGATGCAGGGGTATTCCAATCGTATTTTAGTTCGGTTTTAGGGATAGTAAAAGCATCGCATATTTTTCCAAAACGCTCACCAAATTTTCCTGCATTGATGGTTAATGCTTTTTGATGACACAGATTTGTAATGCACGCTTCCATTGCACCAGTACCGCTTGATGCGATCATGACGCATTCGGGCATATCAAGAAGTTCTAAGAGTGAATTTCGTGTTTTTTCAAATATTGCTTCAAATTCTGGTGTACGGTGGTGAATGGTAACATCCGCCATGGCCGTTCGAACGAATTCAGGTACAGGCGTAGGCCCTGGAGTTAAAAGCATATAAAACCTTTTTTAGTTGATTAAATTTATTTATTGTAAAACAGATGATTGTACTAAAAAATAGCTAAAAAAGTGGTTAAGCGTTTTGTTTGCTCTGTTTGTAATTGATCCATAAAAGCATCACAACGGCAATATCTATAAGCACATCTGCAAGGTTAAAAATAGCAAAATCAAAACCGCAATGCCAGTACACATAATCAACAACTCCCCCATGAATAAAACGATCAAGAATATTGCTTATACCCCCAGCACTCAGTAGAACAATAGGGTATAAGTAGATTGGTATAAGTTCTTTGTGAAGATACAGATAAATTGCACCAGCAATCAAAATAGCTATTTGGATATATTTTAAATATTCTTGTAAAAATGCAAACATTGAAAAGGCAACACCATAATTGTATGCTAAGACCAGCGAGATACAAGAGCTGTGCCATTCCCATTGCCCAACAAAAATAAATTTGATAGCTTGATCAAGAGCGAAGAGTACTGCAAAGAGTACAAAAGCAATCCAATATCGTTTTGTTGAATTTATGCCAGTGCCTTTTTAAAGAATTGCTCCAGAGTCTTAATTGCATCATTGACAGCTATTTTATCTTTACCCTCAACAAGTATGCGAAGTTTATTTTCTGTTCCAGAATATCGAATCAGATCACGCATCCCATTTTTTCGAATGGGTTCTAAAATCTCTTCAAGACCCTCAATTTGATCCAGTGGGATTTTTTTAGAAACCTCTAAGTTTTTGAGTATTTGTGGATAAAGTTCAAAAGGGTTTAGTATCGCACTGGCTTTTTGTTTGCTTTGTATTAACAATGCCAAGACTTGCAATGCAGAAGCTAAACCATCACCTGTTTTTGCAACATCACCAAAGATAATGTGCCCACTTTGTTCACCACCAAAATTGATGTTTTGTTTTTTCATCGCCTCAAGCACATTTTTATCACCCACATCGGTACGAATAAGTTTTATGCCATCTTTTGCTAGATAGTCTTCAAGTGCTTTATTGCTCATCACAGTTGCTACACAGGCATTTCCAATGAGTTTATTGTTGTCATTTAGAAAATGGCACAATACCCCTAAAAGTTTGTCTCCATCTACAACATCTCCTCTCTCATCCACTACAACCAATCTGTCTGCATCACCATCAAGCGCAATACCGATATCCGCCCGGTACTCTTGAACCAGTTTCCCCAATTCATTTGGATGAAGTGCACCACAGTTTTCATTGATGTTGTATCCATTGGGTTTGTTGTGTACTGTAATGAGATCCGCTCCTAACTCCTCTAAAATAGTTGGACCCACTTTATACGCGGCACCATTTGCACAGTCCAATACAATACGCATCCCTTCTAAAGAGAGTTCTGAAGGAAATGAAGATTTAATTGAAACAATGTATCGTCCAATAACATCGTCAATCCGTTTTGCAGAACCTATGTTTTTCCCTGTGCATTGATTCTCTTGCAGTAAATTAGTATTGTAGAAAATATCTTCAATCTCTTTTTCTGAATCGGCACTTAGTTTATCGCCACTGCAATTAAAAAACTTTACACCATTATCTTCAAATGGATTATGACTCGCACTTAACATAATACCTGCATCACAACGCATGCTTTCTGTTAGATAGGCAATAGCGGGTGTGGGCATAGGTCCAATTTGAATCACATGGTAGCCAACAGACGTAAAACCAGCAACAAGAGCATTTTCAATCATGTATCCACTACGTCTTGTATCTTTACCCAATAGTATCCTATTGCTTTTTCGTGTAGACTTTTTCTTAAAATAAAGCCCTGCTGCTTTGGCTAATTTTACAGCAGTAATTACATCTAAAAAATCACCCGCTTTACCTCGAACACCATCTGTACCAAATAATTTCATAAAAAACCTTTAAATTTGTATTATGCTTAAACTAACTTTAAACTTCTTTTGAGTAGTATTCTATCCTTAAAAATTTTATAAAGAGGTTAATAACTATGGCAAATCATAAATCTGCTGCGAAAAGAGCAAAGCAAACATTAGTAAAAACAGAAAGAAACAAATTCTACAAAGCTAGAATTAAAAATATCACTAAAAGTGTATTAGAGGCAGTTGAGGCTGCGGATACAACAAAAGCTGGCGAAGCAATGAAAACTGCAAACAAATACTTTCACCATTGTGTGAGTAAAAATATTATCAAAAAAGGTAATGCAGCACGAAAAGTAAGTCGATTACAAGCAAAAGTTAACGCTCTATAATTATAAATATTAACAATTATTCAATCATGCAACGTAATGTTGCATGATTATTTACCTACGCTGTTCCATCGTACTTTCGTACATACAACCAAAAGGCAAACTAAATGTTAAAAGAAAAACTTCAAATATTTATTAATCGATCTGATGAAATAAATGAATTATTGGTCTCCCCTGATATTCTTAATGATATCAAAAGAATGACCGACTTATCTAAAGAACAATCGAGTATTGAACCTATTGTTACTGCGGCAAAAGAATACCTTCAAGTTACTGAAGATATTGATGAAAATAAAATGTTGCTTGATGATAAAGAGCTAGGAGAATTGGCAAAAGAGGAACTTAAAGAATTAGAACCTCGAAAAATTGAGATTGAAGAAGAGATCAAAATTTTAATGGTGCCTAAAGACCCTAATGATGATAAAAATATCTACATTGAACTTCGTGCAGGTACAGGTGGAGATGAAGCGGCTTTATTTGTTGCGGATCTGTTTAGAGGATACGTTCGATACGCAGAAAATCGAGGCTGGAAAGTTGAAATTATGAACACCAGCGAATCTGAATCCGGTGGTTATAAAGAGATGGTGGCATTGTTTAAAGGTGAGGGTGTATATTCTCGATTTAAATTTGAAGGTGGAGTGCATCGTGTTCAGCGAGTTCCTGCAACAGAATCTCAAGGTCGAGTACACACTTCAGCCATCACTGTAGCGATTATCCCAGAAGTGGATGATGTTGAGATTGAGATTGACCCAACGGATCTTAAAATTGATGTAATGCGTGCTAGTGGATGTGGAGGTCAGTCGGTTAATACTACGGATTCCGCGGTACGAATCACCCATCTTCCCTCAGGATTAGTGGTTACCAACCAAGATCAAAAATCGCAACATAAAAATAAAGAGAAAGCGATGAAAGTTCTTAAAGCTCGATTGTACGACTTAGAGATGCAAGAGAAAATGGAAAAAGAGGGAGCCGATCGAAAAGCACAAGTGGGATCAGGCGATCGAAGTGCACGAATTAGAACCTATAATTATCCTCAAGGTCGAATCAGTGATCATCGTATTAACTTAACGCTATACCGACTTGAAGCGATTATGAATGATGGTCTTTTTGATGAGATTATTGACCCTTTAATTGCGGATTATCAAGCGCAACTTATGGCAAACAGCGATATTTAAATCGCGCTGTTTGCTAATCTTTTAGCTGACCTTTTTATAATATTGCGTATCAAAACGCTTTAAATCATATTTTCGAATAAGACTTCGTAAAATCTTTAAATATTTTTCTCCAATCCCAGAGTAGTGAATCATGGTTTGCGATAATGCTAAACCTGTAAGTTCCCCTTTAGATTGCTCTTGCGCTTTTCGTACACGTCTAAATTTTTTATAAGCGGTTCCTTTATTAAGAAGGTTCATGTATCCTTCCAGAGAACCTTGCAGTGAGTTGTAAATTTTAATTTTATGTTTCTCTCCTGCTTTTCGTCTAAGTGGAACCAGTCCTTTACCTTTGTACGTCCATACTCCAAAAATATTATTGGCTTGTTTTGTAAATCTACTTTTCCCCCAGTTGCTTTCAACTGCAGATTGTGCTAATGCCATGGATGGAGGAACGGTATTGATTTTATCTAAATATTCTTTTAAATTATTGGTTTGTTTAATTTTATACTTTTTTGCCAACTTAAGAATCTTAGCATGATCATTACTGTTAATCGTATCTTTTAGGGTGTTGTTTTTGAAATAGCTTTCTACAAAGGCACGCTCTTTTAATATTTTATTATTAGACAGTACGATCATAGGATACAAATGATTAAAAAAGGCGGTTGTCTTTTGTTTGGTATCGTTTATTTTGTAATAGCTTTTTGGTAATCCTGTGGCATTTAGTGTGCCTAGAAGAGTTATTAATAATAGTAATTTTTTTATATACACGTTTGAAAAACCTTTCGTACTTTACCTTTAAACAAAACAGTGGTATCTGTTTTGGTTACGGTAAGTTGTTCATTGCTTTTTGGATAGACAAAAGTTTCTTTTTCTACCAAATTTAAATTATGGGCTCGTAAAAAACAAGCAATCAGTCCTGTACCACAGGCGAGTGTTTCATCTTCAACACCACGTTCATAGGTGCGTACAAAAATTTCTCCATCAACTATTTTTGCAAAATTTACATTTGCATTGTGTTCATGGCGCATTTTTGAAGCTAAGGTTTTATCGTAAGTATTTAAATCATCCACTATGGTGACCAAATGAGGAACACCAGTATCAATAATATGCCAAGTGTATCCATGTTGTTCAAATTCCTCTTTAATTATTTTTGCTGGTGTCATTTGCGTTTGAACAATATCTTTATCTACTGTACAGCTAATCTCTCCTGCATTGGTTAAGAACGTTAATTGATTTAAGGCTAAGCCATTGTCAACAGCATAATGAGCACAGGCACGCGTACCATTTCCACACATATCAGCATTGCTACCATCTTTATTGTAAAATAACCATTTGAAATCATGCTCATTATGCGGAACCAATACAATCAATCCATCTGCACCAATGCCCTCTTGGCGATTACACAATTGTTGTGCAAGTTTACTGTAATCTTGAGTGATAAAAGTGTGAAAGATAACAAAGTCATTACCACTTGCAGAGTATTTAGTATACGTCATTTTAGCTCCTTAACTATTTTTTCTACCTCTTTTTGAAGGTGTTTTAAATTGAGTGAATTATCAATAACCATATCCGCTTGCGCTTTTTTATCTTCAATATCCATTTGATTATTGATTTTACTCAAAGCTTCCTCTTGGCTTATGGTATCTCTTTTCATGAGCCGTTGTATTTGCAACTCTTTATTGATGTAGATAACCAAAGATTTAGAAATATTGTAATTCTTTGTTTCAAAAAATAGAGGGATATCAATAAAATAAGGCTTTTTTTGTGCCTCAAAAATCTTAGCCTCTTGGATGATTTGCTCTTTTATCTTTGGGTGAATAAACAGCTCAAGTTTTTTCTTCTCTTTGAGATTATTAAAAATCAGTTTTCCCAACTCTTTTCGTTGAACTTTTCCCTCTTTGACATAGTGTGCGCCAAACATTGCTGCAATATCCAAGCTGTGAAGATCAAGCAGTTTATGTGCAATAGCATCCGCATCGATGGTTAAAAATCCATGCAGTTTAAACAAACTTCCTGCAGTGCTCTTCCCTGTGGCAATACCACCGGTAAGAGCCACTGCGTATTTGAAATTATCGTTTTGCAATGCCGGTTAAACTTTGGTGAATATGCGCAGGAAAAACAAATGATGCATGATGAATCTCCGTAGAGTAATAATTCAAATCATCAAGCAGATCTGATCGTTGAAGATTGATATCAGCTGTTGGATGGTACTTTTTAGAGGCTAAAATTGCTGTGTTGTGTCCAAATGAATAGGGCATTGCAATCCAAAAGCTTTCACCCAATAGCGTTAAATTGTTTTTCAACTCTTGTTCGTCTTTGTGATAACTTGGTGTTTTAATGGTTAAAATTCCATCTGCTTTTAAGATTTTATTGATGTTTGCCATCAGCATTGGATCAATTTTGTCTTTTGCTAAAATGATAATATCAAACTCTTGTTCATTTTTTGATGTTAACAGTTCCATCTCTCCATATTCAGCTTCTACAGGATGTTTTTCCATTTCTGATTTAAACTCTTCATCTACAGATCCAATGATCAAAACCTTTTGAGGATCTTTGTGTGTGCATACGGGAACATGTACTCTCATTTCATTAAAAGTAAAATTTTTATTTTCTATATTTGCCATGCTATTTAAGCCTTTCTTTTTATATTGTATTAGTTAATTATTCGCTATAATACCAAAGATTTTTTAAAATACAATGAATTAATAAATTAAATTAAAGGATATATATGAATTATAACAAAATTAGAGCATTTTGTCGAAAGTTTAGAATCGCATTGGGGTTAATTTTGATTGCCGTTGGTTTTTTCTTGAGCAACCCATGGTTTTATTTGGGAGTTATTCCTCTGATTGCTGGATTAGCTGATTTTTGTCCCCTTTGTATCATTACAAAAAAATGCGACATTGAACAACCAGAAACTGAATCAAAAGCCTAATGAGTACGCTTTCATATAAAGATGCCGGTGTTGATATTGATGCGGGAAACAGTTTTGTTGAAAATATTAAACCGCATGTAAAATCGACGATGATTCCTGGTGTTCTAGGTGGGATTGGTTCTTTTGCAGGTGCATTTGAGCTTCCTACTGGATACAAAGAGCCTGTTATTTTAGCTGGAACGGATGGTGTTGGAACCAAATTAAAATTGGCCATAGAGAGTCAAAAGTTTGATACGGTTGGTATTGATTTAGTAGCAATGTGTTCAAATGATCTGATTTGTAATTTTGGTGAACCTCTGTTTTTCTTGGATTATTACGCAACGGCAAAGCTTGAAGTAGACGAAGCAACAGCAGTTGTCAAGGGGATAGCGCAAGGGTGTATTCAAAGTCAATGTGCACTTATTGGTGGAGAAACAGCAGAGATGCCAGGGATGTACAGTGATGGCGATTTTGATCTTGCTGGTTTTTGTGTAGGAATTGCCGAAAAATCTGAAATGAATAGAGTTCAGGAGGTTAAAAGTGGAGATATTCTAATTGCTTTACCAAGTAGTGGTATTCATTCAAATGGATTTTCACTGGTTCGAAAACTTTTATTTGATACATTGGGGATGAAATTTGACGACGATTTTAATGGAAAACCCTTGATTGATACTTTACTTGAACCTACTCGAATTTACGTTGATGAGTTTAAGAAAAATAAAAAGCACATTAATGCATTGGCACATATTACAGGTGGTGGAATAGTTGAGAATTTACCTCGAGTATTACCGGATAATTTAAAAGCAGTTGTCAATAAAGAAGATATCCGAATTTTGCCTATTTTTGAATTAATGGGACAGCATGTGGAAGAGTCTGAGATGTTTAGAGCTTTTAATATGGGAGTAGGGATGATCCTTGTCGTAAATCCTAGTAATGTTGAAGAGGTATTAAAAAATACAGATGGATATATTATTGGTCAAATTGCTCAAGGTGAAAAAGGCGTTGATCTTATATAGATGTAATTAAAAAGTGTAAAAAAGACAAAGGTATAGCATCTTTGTCTTTTTTTATGCTTGCAACTCTTCGTGCAGATCTTCTGGTGCTAGTACCACCTTATTTCTTCCTGTTTGTTTGGCTTCGTATAAAGCTAAATCAGCACGATGCAAAATCACTTCTAATTCAGCATCAGTAGCTTGTAATATGGCAACACCAATACTTACGGTAAAGGTGATCTTTTGATCTTGCGTAGTTGTGTAGCAGAGGTTTTCAATCTCTTGACGAATGTTTTGGGCTGCTTTCATTGCGCCACGTTGTGATGTCCCAGGAAGCACCGCTGCAAACTCTTCCCCACCCATACGCGCAAAGATATCGGATGAGCGTAAAAGTGTATTGGTAGTGGTTGCCATAAGTTTAAGTACTTCATCTCCAACAGAGTGACCGTATAGATCATTAACGGATTTAAATCTATCTATATCCATCATCAAAACGGCCAACTTTTTACGCTCTCTTCGTGTATAATGGATCATTGGTCGGCATGATTCAAAAAAACTACGTCTATTTTTAACACCTGACAATGAATCTGTAGTAGCCAAGATCTCCAGTTTAACATTGATATCATGCAGCTCTTTGGTTCGTTTATCAACAGCAGATTCAATAACATGTTGATACTCTTTTAACCTTTTCTCTTGGGCATTAAGACCAATGGTTTCTAGAAGCATGAGTTCAAAATCAATTTTATTAAAATCTCTTGGTATAACTTTATGTATACTGGCTTCATTGATAAGCTTTTCCATACATTGTACGGTAAGAATATCATTAAATAGAATATTTTTTGTGCTGGGTGAGTGCTTATACAATTGTAAAATAAAGTCTTCACATGTAAGTGCAGAAGTATTATTTCCTGTGATTGTAATTAGAATCTCACTTCCAGTGATGATGTAATTATAACACCCAATGAGTGCTTGTTCTGCATTAACATAGCTTTGAATAATGTAGTCTGAATCTACAATGCGTGAAATCTTATTGTATAACGTATCTAAAACCTCAATATCGCTTTCGATACATGCAATTACATATTTTGACACACTAACTCCTCTAACAAATAATATATTATTGTATCAAAAAACCTTTTTAGTTATTATTAAAAGTTTAGGTAAATTCCATATATTGCAGCCGCACAAATACCACCAAAGATACCTGCTAATAGGTCATCCCCCATCACTCCCCAGCCACCTTTTACATTGCGATCTATCTTTCCTATGATAGAGGGTTTCCAAATATCAAAAAGACGAAAAAACATAAAAGATAAAATGGCTGGTATAAGCCAGTTATCTGTAGTAGCTCCAGAGATACTAAGTGCTATCCACATCCCTGCAAGCTCATCAATAACGATCTCTTTTCCATCATGAATGCCTACGTCTTTTTCATAAATATCGATTTGCTTTACGGCAATCACGGTAATAAGAAGGGCGAGTAAAAATAGGGTGGATAGATGCACATAAGGAAGAAGCGCAAGGGCGATGAGTAAGGAGACAAAACTTCCTACGGTACCTGGTGCTTTTGGACTAAGACCACTGTACCCAACGGTTAAAAAAAACTTTCGCATGTTCATGGTTTAACTGCTTTTGGATTTTGTTTTTTCAATACCCATTTTTTTACGTTTTTCCCAAAGTGATTTACGGGAAATACCAAGTTTTTTAGACAGTTCGGTATCGGGATATTTTGACTGAAAAGACAATACCATAAGTTTTACATAATCATTGATGGTCATGATGTTATCACTGGTGACCAACTGATTGTCATTTTTCATTTGAACTTTTTGCCCATCAAATTCATTTTCATTATCCATGGAACAAATAATATAGTTGTGGTTTTGTAAATTCTTAAGCAGCAGGTCTTTTGCTGATTTTTTAAGATTATGGTACTGGGTTAAGTAGATGATATGATCTGTGTACTGACTAAAACTGTCCGTGTAATTTTGCAAGGAAAGAGAAACAAAGTGGATAGGTAAATCCACTCTTCGTGCGATAGAGAAGAGCAACTTATCTGCATATTTTTGATCATTGGTTTCTATTAAAATTGGAAATTTGCATTGGTTTTCATCACAAGGAAGATCAACATCACAAAATAAAAAGTCAAAATAGCTATCGTTCATGGCGACTTGCTCTTTAAGTGCTTTAAACTGGGCATAGTGATGAATTTTTCGAATTAGCTCATCCATCATAAATGGTTTTACCAAATAATCATCAGCTCCTGCTTTTATAGGGTTGGTTACAGTAGCATCAGAAATATAGGTGACCAATAAAATGATAATGGCATCTTTGTATTTTTTAATAATCTTATCGCATTCTGTACTTGAAAGGTTTGTTGAGAGTAAAATTGTATCGTATTTTTTATTTTCGTTAATATCGTGTGAAGTCATAACAGTATCGCAACTGTGTCCCTCTTCTAAAAGTCGTGAAAGCACTTTTTGTGCTAAATAAATTTCATCATCAATGATTAAAATATTCATGATTGTGTTCTCCAGTTATAGTATTTTAATGTTGCAATGCTGTGCACTGCAACGCCTTCTTTTTTCCCAATAAATCCCATTTTCTCAGAAGTGGAAGCTTTTATATTGATAAATTGTTTGGGTAGGTTTAAAAGTGTTGACAGATTTTCTTTAATGCTGCTTTTATAAGGGGTTATTTTGGGCTGTTCGGCAATAATGCTCACATCAATATTGATAATTTCATACCCTATATTACGGATAAAAGTTGTGATGTGTGTGAGCAGCTTTGCTGAATTGGCATTTTTATAATGCGCATCTGTATCTGGAAAAAATTCTCCAATATCTCCTGCTCCGCAAGCACCTAAAAGTGCATCAATGATAGAGTGAATAAGAACATCTCCATCGCTGTGTGCTTTGAATCCATACGCAACATCAAGAGTTACTCCCCCCAACAACATCGGTTTGTTTTGTTCAAATTGATGCACATCGTAACCAAATCCGGTAAAGGTATTGGGAGAGGGGGCATTAAGGCAAGATAAATCTTGCAAATCTTTTGCATGAGTGAGCTTTTTTGCACACTGCTCCCCTACTACATACTTAATTGTTCCCCCTGCTGATTGAATAGCAGAGCTGTCATCTGTATAGTGAGTGTTACATTCTAGCGCATTTTTTAAAATGGATGTTTTTGATAATTGGGGTGTTTGGATCAGTTTTACTTCATCTCGATCGATAGTAGAATTTTCAAAAATGACCGTATCGCTTACGGACATAAAAGGGACAATACAATCGGCATCATCGATATGTTTGATCAGATTCAAAATATTTTGTTCACTAATGCAGGCACGTGCTACATCCGTAACCATTACATGAGAAGTGTCTATGTGCTGTAAAGCGTTTTTCATCGATTCTTGTCGTGTGTTTCCACCTGCTACAATTCTGATGTTTGAATCATCAATAAAATTGTGCATGTAGTTAACTTCATCTTTATGTGCAGTAACTATCACGGAATCAAATCCATAGTAGTGACGCAATTTTTGCATTACAAAGTGCCATAATGGCGCATGTTCAATTCGTAACCATTGCTTTTTGGTATCAAGTCCAAAACGGGTTGAATTTCCAGCACAAAGTATCACCAATGATATGTTTTGTGACAAATAAACTCCTTAAGTGTGTAAAAAAGTTACGTATTGTACTTAAAAATGGCTTCCATAACTCTTTAATGCGACTTAAAAATGTGCTAAATATGTAAAAAAACTGTAGAAGTTTGAATAATCTTTGTCTAAAAATGTCCAGCTAGTTTGGAATATTAAGAGAAACTAAACTATTTTTGGTATAATCTGCATAAAATTTAAATAGGATATTTTAGATGCAAGAATGGTTAGAACAACATAAAAATGACGAAGTACGAACACAGATGTACTATGCGAAGCAAGGGATTATTACTCCACACATGCAGCACGTTGCAAAAGTAGAAAAAATTGATGCAGAACTGCTACGAAGTGAGATTGCACGAGGACGATGTATCATCCCTGCAAATATCAATCATAAGCATCAAACACCCATGGCAATTGGTATTGTTTCTGGATGTAAGATTAATGCAAATATTGGTTCTTCGGCACTGGCTTCAGATATTGCTGGTGAGATTGAAAAAGTAGATGTGTGTTTAAAACATGGTGCGGATACGATTATGGACTTGAGTACAGGTGGAGACTTGGATGCAATTCGAGCTGCAGTTATTGAACACTCTACAGTTCCTATTGGTACGGTTCCAATGTATCAAATTTTGCATGATTGTAATGATAAGATTGAGGATTTGACCATTGAAAGTATGTTGAATGTACTTCAAAAGCAAGCAGAGCAGGGGGTGAGTTACTTTACTATTCATGCTGGATTCTTATTGCGATTTATGCCACACATTGCAAAGCGTAAAATGGGAATTGTAAGCCGTGGTGGATCATTGATGGCGGCATGGATGATGCATTATCATAAAGAAAATCCATTTTATGATGCGTTTGATGATATTTTGGATATATGTCGAAAATACGATGTTTCTTTATCTTTAGGAGACAGTTTACGACCTGGATGTTTATTTGATGCTTCGGATGAAGCACAACTTTCAGAACTTAAGATCTTAGGGGATTTAACTCTTAGAGCTTGGGAAAAAGATGTTCAAGTGATGATTGAGGGACCTGGGCATGTTCCATTAAATCAAATTGAGCGCAACATGAAAATTGAGCGAGAGTATTGTCATGAAGCACCATTTTATATCCTTGGACCATTGGTTACGGATATTGCTGCTGGTTATGATCATATCTCTTCAGCTATTGGAGCAGCTATTGGTGGTTGGCATGGTGCATCAATGTTGTGTTATGTAACACCCAAAGAGCATTTAGGACTGCCAAATGCAGCGGATGTTCGAGAAGGGATCATCGCGTATAAAATTGCTGCACATGCTGCGGATATCGCTCGAGGAAGAAAAGATGCTCAGCTTGTTGATGATGAGATGAGTGATGCGCGTTATGGTTTTGATTGGAATCGACAATTTGAATTGTGTCTGGATCCAGAGAGAGCCAAAGAGTATCATGATGAAACCTTGCCTCAAGATGTATTTAAAGAAGCAGAATTCTGTTCTATGTGTGGACCAAAGTTTTGTTCGTATAAAATTACGCAACAAATTGTAGAAGATCACCCTGAAGTAGCTACGATTACACAAGCAGCACAATAATGAAGAAAATACAACTATTTTTATTTAGCATTGCACTTATTATCTCTTCCTCCTTAATGGCGCAAGAGCCAGCACCAACATCGTATGATTTTTCTTTCCCTGACTCAAATGGGAAGCAGATAAATATAACAGCCAGTGAAGCGGGTTTAGATTTTAAAGAGGCAAAAGGGAAAGTTATTTTACTCAACTTTTTTGGTAAAAAGTGTCCCCCTTGTTTGATGGAGATCCCTCATTTGATTGAGATTCAAGATGATTATAAAAAAGATTTTGAAATTATTGCTTTACAGGTTCAAAAACCAATGAGCCCTGAAGAGTTAAATGCATTTATTAAAGAAAAAAAGTTAAATTATCAAGTTGCAGATCATCCCGATATGCAAGATTTTACAGGATTTATTATGAGTGCAGCCCAATGGAAAGGGATGATCCCTTTCATGATCTTATTTGATCAAAAAGGGGTTGTGCGACAGATGTATTCAGGTATGGTTGCCCAATCACAAATTCGTAGCGATATTGACGCAATATTAGCTAAAAAATAACACTTACGATCATTCTAAGTCTCTTCATTTGGGAGTGAGGAATGATCTATATACAGGTATAAATCATGCATCAAAATCATATCTTATTGAGTTTTAAGATCTAAAAAACATGATATTTTACAATAGATCACTTAATAAGTATGAGGAACGCAATAATTTAGCATAGCGGGAAAATTATTGGTTACGACAAACGTTATGTTTCTACCTAAGAAAGTTATAAACATGTAAATATAATTTGATAAACCATGTATTTATGATACAATATAAACATGTAAATACAAGGAATTTAAAATGATTAATAAAATTCTTGCAAAAGCACTATCCTCTTTACGGAAGATACAAGAGAAAGAAGGGAATGTATTTAAATCAGAAAAGCTTGATGCCAAAAGTATAACAATACTAAAAGAAAATGACTATCTATTTTCAATAGTTAAAGGTTGGTATTGTATACAAGATCCAAGTACACAATCAGGAGATACAACTGTTTGGTACATAAATGCATGGTTATTCTTTTCAAAATATTTAAGTGACAGATTTGGGAAAAATGGATACTGTTTAAATCCTCATGACTCATTAATGCTTCATACCGAAAAAAACTCCATCCCAAAACAGTTAACAGTAATAATAAAGAAAGGACCATCATCATCAACCACTAAACTTCCTAATAATATGAGTCTGTTTGTATATGAAGATAAACATAATTTTCCAAAAGATTTTGATAAAAGAAGAGATGTCAATATTTTTAGAATTGAAGATGCATTATGTAAAAGTGATAATAATAGTTTTATAAATAATCCTTTAGAAATGGAAATAGCATTAAAATCAGTTCGCGATGTATCAACAGTAATTAACTCGCTTATTAGCCTTAAAAGAATGGATACTTCCGCAGCAAGATTATCTGGTGCTTATACTTATCTAGGAAGAGAAAAAGATGCCAAGAATATAAGTGATACCTATACCTCATTAGTTGGACCTAAAATCACTCCTTTTAATCCCTTTCATACTACAAAACCTATATTTGATAGTACTCAATTACTAAGAAGTCCTTATGCAGCACGAGTTGAAGAGTTATGGAAAAAATATTCTACTAATATAAATGAATTGAATAGTAATGTTAAGGCAAAAAAAATAGATATAAAAATTCTACTATCTGAATTGGACGAAAAATATACTCAAGATGCTTATCACTCTTTATCTATAGAGGGATACAAAGTAACAACAGAACTTATAGAAAAGATTAAACATGAGAATTGGGATCCAGCACAAAATGAAGAGGATAAAGAAACTCGTGACGCTCTTGCCGCAAAAGGATACTTTGAAGCCTTTGAAGAGTTAAAGTCACATATCATAGAGTGTTTAGAATCAAAAGAAAAAATTGAAAATAATATTTCAGATTTACAATCTAAACTATATAAAAAGTTATTCTTGCCAAGTGTACAAGCTAATATTCTCAAAGCAAGTGATTTAATTGGCTATAGAAATACCGCTATATACTTAAGAGGCTCAGAGCATGTCCCACCTCCAAAAGAAGCTGTACTTGATTCTATGGAGAAATATTTTGAAGTTATTAAAAAAGATGAAAATATTTTATCTAAAGCAATTTTGGGACATTTTATTTTTGGATTTATTCATCCATATGTAGATGGAAATGGAAGAATATCAAGATTTATAATGAATTGTATATTGGTATCGTATGGGCAACCTTGGATAATTATCAAAAAAGATGAAAGACAAAGATATATGCAGGCATTAGAACAAGCTAGTAATCATAATAATATTATTCCATTTATGGAATTTATTAATGAAAAAATAGATAAGGTATAGTATTGAACATAATAAATCAGAGGAGAAAATAAGGTTACACCGTCGAAATATTGAGCCGTTACTGTACCAGATGAGTGCTCAACTATTTACTAAGCAACCACTATCCCCTACTTTTGAACCTCTTTTCAAAATTAATCACCCATTAGAGTAAAAAGAACTTTTTAGGAATAAGTTTTTACTATACTTATGGATATGACTCACAGGAGAGAAAATGAAAAAAAAGATTATTGTAAATACACTGTTGATACTAGGAACATCTGCTTTTGCTTTTAGCTTAAGTGACTTAGGCGATATTCTTAATGGTGTGCAAAAAATTCAAAACCCAAGTGCAGTGCAACAAAACCGCATACAAAGCAGTATGTCTAAAGATCAACAGCAAAGTGCAAATAAGGTGTTAAATCAGTTTTTAAATATCTTGCAAAATAATTCATACTATCAAAGTTCGGGTATGGTTGTCCCTTTGATGCATCGTAGTTTATTAACAAACAATGCAAATCAATTGGATGATGATACCTATCGTTACTCTTTTAAAAAAGCACACAGTAATGCACGAAATTACACCTATCCAGTGCGTATCACACGAATACAAAGATTGAAAACAACGGGCGTGGGATACGAAAATACTTACGATCAAGGGGTGGAATATAAAATATGGATTAGTAAAAATACAAGCCAAAAGGGTGCTCCTGCTCCACTGGTTGTATTTTTTAAGCATGGAGCGGCAAATGCACAACTTACCTATGTCGGAAGTTTATAAAGTATTTATCTAGTGATGTTAGGGCAGGGCATGGAGTAAACTAGGCACTTAGTGTAAGTTCATGCACCCAAGTATGAAGATCAAGCATATCTTCATAGATGGCAAAACCTCTATCAATAAACTCCTCATTTTTAAAAAAAGTATCATCCAAGGGAAATATTTTGTACGCATACACAGCATTAAACAAACTTAAATAGCTGTATGGATCTTCTTGTTTAAACCCTTTAGGATAACGCTTAAAGTGTGGAGGTGGAAGCTGATACCCTTTTTCTACCAGATCGTTTAAGATGCTATGCAGTGCTTGTGCATTTTTGACATCACGTATATACTCTCGATAGGTTTTCAAAAGGGGTGCTTTGAAGCTACGAATCCCCGTAGCATAGAAAACCTCAAAACTGTCATAATGCATATAAAAACTAGCACTTTGCATGCGATGAGCATTGCCCTGCCAAAATAAAAAACCAATTTTACTTTTCATGGGTGTTTTATCTTTTGCAAAACGAACGTCTCGATAGATTCTAAATAATGACCCTCCTACTTTTGGATAGGCTTTTATGGATGGGACCAATGCGATGAGGTGTTCCCCCATCTCATTGATGTATGCCATGCTAGGGTATTTGATAATATGCTCATAATCACTTTTATGCGCTTCGAACCATGGTTTATTATTGTTTTTTTGAATACTTTTTAGAAATTTTATGGTCTGATGATGAAATCCTGTAAAAGGTGCTGTTTTAATTTTTAACTCTTTATGGTAATATGATATAATAAATTATAATACTGTATTCAAAAAAGGATAAACACAGATGAAACATTTTATGGAACTTATACTTAAAGGTTTATTTTGGGTATTGCCTATTGCTGCAATTGCGATGATAATTTTATGGCTGTATGGCAAGATAGATATATTGGTGAGTAAATTATTTACTTTAGTGGGATTTGTTCCTCAAAATTATGAATTCTTATGGCTTCTTTTTGGAATTGGATTACTTTTGGCCATATTGTATATGGTAGGGCATTTAGTTGAAACAAGATTGGCTAATTTTTTTCAATCGAATATTTGTAAGATTCCAGGATGCTCTACAATAAAAGATATTATTGGTATTTTCAATTCCTCAAAAGAGGGAGACAATCAGGTTTTAGTCGTAGCTATCAAGGGTTTTGCGACGCAAGGGTATAATATTGGACTGATGTACTCTCAAGAAGAAAGTATCATAAAAGATCACTACACGGTTACTTTATCCATGACACCCATACCCAATGGTGGTTACCTTTTTGAAGTGCATAAAGATTCAATTTATGTGATTGAGGAAGCAACATTTGATGATAACTTGCAATATCTTCTTTCCATGGGGGTAAAAAGTATGGCATCCATTTTGCAAACTGCTCCAAAGGAGATTGAATCGTTGATCCAATTGGAAAGTTGGCTAGATAAAAATAAGATTTAGTTATAAAATAATAGATTGCATTAATTTTCATTAGGATAAACTTTTATAGTATTCTTAAAATACAAGGAGGATACTATGAAAGTGTTCGTTATATTGGCAATGGTTTCGTATGCAAGTGCATCTTCAATGTCTGCACAAGCCACTACAGGAGAAGAGCTGTATCTTGATGCGAAGTGCCAAAAGTGTCACAACAAAGGTTCAAATTTTGATGCAAAAGAGAAAAAAGCAAAGAATGATTTTGAGCTAAAAGGCTGGGTGAGTTCTTGCGATGGTTTTTTTGACGTTGGATGGTTTCCCGAAGAACAAATAGATGTTCAGCAGTATCTCAATGAGGTATATTATCACTACGATAAAAAGAAGTAAATCTCTTTACTTCTTTTCCCCGACACTAATATCAAGTTTATAGTATGCCCATTTTTTATCTTTAATATCGGCTTTTATCACTTCAGGTTTAACGCTAATTCGTGAAGCTTCAAGTTTCTTTTGGTCAATAAGATATGTGGAAATCATGTCGGTTCGTTTTTTGGCCAAAGTTTCTAAAGCAGCTGCATCAAGTTTTTGTATTTTGACCAAATCATCTTTGATTTTAGCGATGTATGCATCTTGATCAAAACTCTCTTTGCTTTTATTTGTTTTTTTATCTTTAATCACCTTGATAAAACTTTTTTCGATTTCTTTAAGCTCTTTTTTGTCAATAGATTCTTTGTATAAATCTTCAAGCTCATCTTGAACTTCATCTTTATCAATAATATCTTTTTCAAGCTCTTTTATTAAGTGGGCATCAAGTTTTTGCAGTTGTAGTGCATATAAGTCAATATCCTGTGTGTAGCTAGGTTGCAAGACCAAACTAAGATTTGGACGTTTATTAAGTGCTTTAAGTACTTTATCTAAAGAACCTTTTGCCGGTGGGGTGATGGTGCTAAGCCCTGGCTCAAAAATTACTTTACTAATCTCTTGGGGACTCACTCCCAAGATTGACCCAAGAAGTTTAAATGGGGAGGTCACAATATTGACAATTAATCGTCCAAATGCGCCCCAAATAATAGGTCCAAATGCAAAATCAGGGTTGTTGATATCTCCTGTTATGGGTAGATCAATATCAATGACGCCATTGGAATCTTCAAGTAAAGCAATGGCTAAGCCCAAGGGTAAGCTAACTGCATCTTTACTTTCAACCGCCTCTCCTAATTCAAGTTTTTCTAAAATTATGGAGTTGCTTGCCTCAAGTTGAGATTCTTTGATGTTGTAGTTCAAATCCAAATTCAGTGCACCATTGGCTAATCGTTGACCAATAAATTTCCCCGAATATGGGGTGTAGTTTTGCATGGAGATGTTTTTAAAGTAAACATTTACTTGAGTGTTTAGCATGGGATCTGAGGTATTTAATGTAGCATTAATATCGGCTAATCCATATTGATCAATTTGACCTTTAGCATCTATCTTAGTTGGTTTTGAAAGATCAGTAGACAGACCCGATACCTTTGCTTCAAGATCATGAATATCTGTTTTAAAATCAAAAGGAAGTGTTTCATCACTAAAATGTATTTTACCTCCAGAAGCTGCGATCGGTCCTATGTCGTAACTAAATGGTTTTGCTTTTTTGGAGGTTTTTTTTGTTTTGATGTTGGTTTTTTTATTTTTATTTTCTTTGACTATTTCACTAAAATTGGTACTTTGGTTTTTATAAATATTTGCTGTGATGTTGGGTTGGGTGATTTTTATTGCTTTTATGGTGAGCTTGTCTTTTTTAAGATTGATGGCATCAACTTTTATTTTTTTGACCTCTAGGAGATTTTTTTTGCTAAGTTTATGATCTACGGACAGATTGTTTAAACTTACATTGGAATACAAAGAAAAATAACTGTTTCGTTGTTTAAATGTAAATGATCCATTGGTGTACAAGAGTGCTTTTTTAAGATTGATATTCAGTGTTTCATCTATGTAAGGTTGCAACATGGGTAGGGACAAAGAGCTTATTTTGTACTTACTTTGAACAACCAATGGATCTAAGATCAAGTTACCATTGAGATTGATTTTGGCACGTTTATTGATTCTTAGCGAGGTGGTGAAAGTTGACTTGTTGTTTTTTGCTAAACTGATATCATTAATGGTGGTGTAGATTTGAGAGATTCTTGTTTTAAATCTTTTAGCAAGAGAATAATCTGTATATAACACGGATGAGTTTTTAAGCTTTGTTTGCTTGATATTAAGCTTCCAAGGTTTTGTTTTAGTTGCTTTTTTTACACTTGATTTTTGCACTCTTTTTGCTTTTTTAGGTGCTGCAAACATGGTTTCAAGATTTACTTTTTTATTCTTTTGCATCTTTACATTGGAAAACAGTTGATCCAGCGTTACGTTTGCAATGGAAATCTTTTGTGCATTTAGATCAAGGTTAAGTCCAGAAGTTTGAAGGGATTTTAAAGTAATGAGGTTTTGTGTTGATCTCTTTGGGGAAAGTTTAAGATTGCTGAGATTTATGACCCCTTTGGTGATTTTTATATTGTTATCACTTAGGAGCTCAAAATCCCCTTTGGCTCCTACTGTAGCACTGTTAATATTGAAATTGATATTGGGCTGAATGTATGAGTTGAGTTTTGGGATGACAACATCACTTAGTACATAATGGGATTGAATACCAAGAGGAAATAAACTGAGTGTTCCGTTGTTTTTAAATGTGGCGTTGTCTAAAAGGTTTAATGATAAATCGTATTTAAACGTATCATTTTGTTTAAGAGTGAGTTCTTCAAGAGAAAAGTTTATATTAGAAAGTTGAGTCTTAAAAGATTTTGCAAGAGAATTATCTGTAAAATCTACAGTTGAATTTTTAAGTACAATGGCTTCAACCAGAAGCTCCCATGGTTTGGATTCTTCTATTTTCTCTACGGTTGTTTCTTGACTTTTTGATTTTTTGACCTCTTTTACTTCTGTTTTAACTTTTGCTGTATTTGATTGAAACAGTTGTGCAATATTAATACTTTTATCTTTGTTGATAAGTGCGTTGGCATAGAAACGATCTAAATGAATGGAATCAATAAGAACTTTTTGATTTTGCAGATCAAATTGCATCTCATTGAGTCTAAAAGCATCAAGCTTTAGTTGAGTACTTTTTGTAGCTTTATCTTGGATTTGTAATTCTTCAAAACCTACAAAGGCATCTTTTAACGTAACTTGAGGATTGGAAAGCTGCTTTAAATCTGCAATAAACCCAAGTTTTACATCAACAAGAGTATTAGGAACGTGAAAATTTAATTTTTCTTGTAAATAGGCTATGGGTAAATTGGTTTGAAAATTGGTCAAATCTACATTCCCATAGATAAGCAAAGGGTCAAGATACAGTCCGCCGTCTATTTTTAATGTAGTGTGCTTATCGATGTTCAGACTTAATTCATGCGAAGCCAAAGAGTTTGGCTGAGTGCTAAGATCATGAAATACATAGCTAAACTCTGAGATATGCGTTGAAAAAGGCTCTTTTAATGTATTGTCCGTAAAATCTATCGTAGCATTTTCTAAGGTGAAAGTATCGATGCTAAAAAACGGTAGTTTCATGGGCTTTTCATCGGCCTTAGGCTCCTTTTTATCTGTTTGTCTTGGTTGAATCAGAGCAAGATTTAGTTGACCATCTTTTGCTAAAACAGCGTTTATTTTTGGGTGAATAAGTTCAATGTTATCTAAGTTTATCGTATCCGTAGCCAAGCTGAACAACTCAATGTTAACGCCAATTTCATCTGCACTAATAAGATTTTCTTTGGTTTTTTTATCTTGTATTTGCACGTTGTGCAACGCTAAATTAAGAGTAAAAGGGTTAAAAGTAATGTTTTGAATAAGAATTTTTTGATCAAAATTTTCTTGTGTGTATTTTTGTACCTCTTTGAGCGCTACTTTGGGTAAAACAATAAACCCAGCAATAGCATAAAGAGAAACAACGACGGTGATCCAAAATTTAACACTTTTTATGAAACTCATTGCAGGTCCTTTATCTTTAATAGTAATCAATTATATTACATCCAAGGTAACAAAAACTTTATATTGAAAATAAGTTGTTCAATTAAGACAAAAATTATCTTATTTAGATTATGATACACAAAAATAAATATTATAAGGAATTAAAATGGCAACAGTAGCTGACATAAAAGCGAAACTTGAAGCTGTAAAGTACCCAGGATTTACAAAATCAATCGTAGAGTTTGGATTTGTGAAAGATGTGGTAGTAGAAAATAATACGGCACGTGTGCATGTGGATATCACTTCAACAGCACCTGAAGTTGAAGCACAGTTAAAAGAAGAGATTGCAAAAGAGATTGCTGTTCTTGGTATTACGGCTGAAGTAATTATCACGAAACCAGCAGCTCCAAAGCAACAAAGTAACTCAATGAGTGGAAAAAATATCGCTCCTCAAGTGAAACATTTTGTGATGGTAAGTTCAGGAAAAGGTGGAGTTGGAAAAACAACGACAACGGTAAACTTAGCAGTGGCAGCCGCGATGCAAGGATTAAAAGTAGGTGTTTTAGATGCTGATATTTATGGTCCAAATATTCCTCGTATGATGGGTCTTTCTGGGCAACAACCAGAGATTATTGGAAATAAGGTTAAGCCATTTAATGCTTATGGTGTTGATGTTATGTCAATGGGATCACTAATGGAAGAGGGACAAGCTTTGATCTGGCGAGGGGCTATGATCATGAAAGCAATTGAGCAATTATTAAGAGATATTTTATGGGAAGAGTTGGATATCTTATTTATAGATATGCCTCCTGGAACGGGTGATGCACAGTTAACTTTAGCGCAAAGCGTACCTGTAAGTGCTGGAATTAATGTAACAACGCCTCAGCATGTTGCTCTTGATGATTCACGAAGATCATTGGATATGTTTGCTAAACTTCATATCCCAATTGCGGGTGTGGTTGAAAATATGAGTGGTTTTATTTGTCCTAATTGTGACACTGAAAGCGATATTTTTGGACAAGGTACTTGTGATGACTTAGCAAAAGAGTATAAAACTGGAGTATTAGCAAATATCCCAATTGAACCTGCCATTCGTGAAGGTGGAGATGAAGGTAAACCTGTGGTTTATTTTGCTCCGGATAGTGTTACGGGGAAACGATACTTAAAAGCAGCACAGCTTTTATGGGATCAGATTAAAGATGGGGATGCTGATAATTCAGCAATCCAACCTACAATGCCTGCAGGTGTAAGTGCTTGTTCGACTGAAGGACAAGCTCACGCAGCAGCACAAAAGCAAGGTGGAGGATGTGGTTGTAACTAACCCTTCTAAAATTAAAGCATAAAAAAAGCCAACCCTGTATTAGGGTTGGCTTTTTTATTAAGGAAGGTTTTTAATCTTCTCGTGAAGTTACTTCAAGTAAATGGTATCCAAATTGTGTTTGAACGGGTCCATGAACCACACCCACTTCATCGTTAAATACTACTTTATCAAACTCGGGTACCATTTGACCTTGACCAAATGTTCCAAGCTCTCCACCTTCAGCTCCTGAAGGGCATTGTGAATTGCTTTTTGCAGCATCTTCAAAAGTGATCTCTCCACTGTTGATTTGTTCTTTTAATGCATTGCATTCTTTTTCTGATCCAACTAATATATGTCGTGCACTAGCTTTTGCCATGTTTGTTTCCTTGTGTAAATTTTTTCGTATTCTACACTATTGTATCTTAAGTAAGCGCTAACCAGACTCCAATACCCATCATCATCAAGCCTGCAATTTTATTGATTAATCGTACATTGGATGAGTCTTGCAGAAGTTTACGTAAAGTATTGCCCCCTGTTGCATAGATAAGTAAGCAGATAAACTCCAAGGTTAAAATGATAAATATCAAAATGGATAATTGTGGAGCAAGAGCCAACTCTTTATCAATAAAAGGGGGCAAAAGAGCAATAAAAAATGCCCACCCTTTAGGATTGGCGATGGCGGTCACAAAGCCTTGCAAAGCCAAACTTTTGTTGGAGATATTAAAGCTTTGAGATTGGGTGTTGAGCGACATTTTTCCTTTTGATAACCACATTTGAATTCCCAAAAAGATTAAGTAGGCTCCCCCTGCATATTTTAATATGGCAAATATAA
This sequence comes from Campylobacterota bacterium, assembly GCA_034658775.1. Classification (GTDB taxonomy): domain Bacteria; phylum Campylobacterota; class Campylobacteria; order Campylobacterales; family Arcobacteraceae; genus JAYEFX01. The sequence goes on along the minus strand of JAYEFX010000050.1, from coordinate 10,017 downwards.
AAGGGTATTGAAGCATGATTGCTGCTACGCCAATAACCGAAAGAGTTGCTACGATGCCCACCCCTAAAAGCTCCCCATACATCATATATAAGGTACGTTTAAGACCAATACTCATCCCCATGCTCAACGATAGAGTCATGCACATACCCGGTGTTAGTGACACAAAAAAGAAAGTGGGAATAAAAATAGCCAATAGGGCTAAATTGATAATGTCCAAAATAAGAATCCTTTGGCTAAAAGTATAACCCAATCTATCTTTAAAAGAATATTTTTTTACACCACTTATGCTATAATAGATCCCTTAAAGGGTACAGATGTTAAACGATAGAAATTTTATAAATATTGCTAAAGAACTGGCTACAGCCTCAAAGTGTGTGTCCAAACATGTGGGGGCAGTGATTGTCAAAGATGGTCGAATCCTCTCTACGGGGTATAATGGTACCCCTGCTGGATTTATAAATTGTTGTGAGCATTGGGAAGATCAATACACAAAAGAGCATCATGAATGGTCAAAAACGTATGAGATACATGCTGAGATGAACGCTATTATTTGGGCGGCACGTGAAGGGATAAGTATAGCAGATGCGACTATTTATGTCACGCTTGAGCCTTGCAGTGAGTGTTCGAAAAACATTATTGCTACAGGGATAAAAAGAATTGTGTATGAAACACCGTATGAGTATAATAATTCAGAAGTAATTTCAAAATTTTTAAAAGACAATGGTGTGAGTTTAGAACAAATCAAGTAGATGGCATACGCACAAAATAAAGATTTTTACAGCAGCAGCATTGCGCAGCATGGTAACTGTGCTCAAGGGGTGCATTGGAATTCTCAAGAGACCCAATACCTTCGTTTTGCTGCGTTAAGTGGGTTTATTGAAGATATTCAAAAGTGCGATATTGTTGATGCAGGATGCGGAATGGGACACTATGTAAACTACCTAAAACAGCATGATTTGATGCCCCAAAAATACACAGGTATTGATTGTGAACAGCAGATGATATTGCTGGCACAAGAACAGCATCCTAGTTGTACTTTTAAGCGAATTAATGTGCTTGAAGATGAATTGCTCTTAAGTGATTATTATGTGTGCAGTGGTGCACTGAATATCTTATCTGTACAACAGATGTATAGTTTTATTCAGCGTTGTTTTGAACACAGTACAAAAGGGTTTGTGTTTAATTTTTTATCCAACACCAGTTACAATAATGCCAGCGTTGATGATGTGATTGGTTTTTGTCAATATTTAACGCCAACCTTAAAAACAAAAAGTGATTACTTACACAATGATTTTACTATTCTTATGGTAAAATAGAATCTTTATAATAAAGAGCAATAAATAAATCAAGGAAAGTTAATGAGAAAACTATTTTTAGCTACGATATTGAGTATTGGCTTATTGCAAGCACAAAGTTTAAGTACTATTGCCATTACGGTTAATGATGATATTATTACCACGTATGATATTCAAAGAGCGATGAAGCTTGGGAAACTTACCCAGCAACAAGCTGTAGATAAATTGGTTGATACTACATTATTTGAACAAGAGGTTCGAAAGTATGGTGTAAAAATAGACCAAGAGGAGTATGCTAATTATCTTCAAAAAGTCTCTGCTGGAAATGGTTTGTCTGTTGAAAACTTTAAACTAAAAGCGCAACAACAATATGGCGATTATCGAATTTATGAAGTACAAACAAAACAAAAAATGTTGCAAGAGAAGCTTATTGGCAAGATTGCTATGGGGAAGATTAAAAGAGTAACGCTTGCGGACACGAAAATCTATTATGAAAACAACCCTAATCTTTTCAGTTCTGCAACGGCATTTGATGTTGTGGAGTATGGGTCCAAAAATAAAGAGGTATTGATTAATGTAGCAAAAAATCCAATGCTTAAAACCGATCTGGTGACGCGTAAAAATAGACGATTGGATCAAACAAATCTGAACCAACAAATCACCTTTTTACTCAATAGTACCCAGATAAACACATATACTCCTGCACTAAATACCAATAATGGTTTTGTGATGCTGTACCTCAAAAAGAAACGGGATTATAAAACTATACCGTTTGAAAAAGTTAAAGATAAGATTTTTGAAAACATGATGTATGAGAGAGAATCGGCGTACGTTAAAGATCATTTTGAAAAAATAAAAATCACTGCAGATATTGAAGTGTTAAAATAAAAGGAATAAAATATATGTTTGAAGTTGTTATCGGTTTAGAAGTTCATGCTCAATTAAATACCAATACGAAATTGTTTTGCAGTTGTGCTACAAGTTTTGGAGAAGCACCCAATACCAACATTTGTCCTGTTTGTATGGGCTTACCTGGTGCTTTGCCCGTTTTAAATATTGAAGCGGTGCATAAAGCTATTCAGCTAGGAACAGCAGTAAAATCTCAAATCAATCGCAGTTCAATTTTTAATCGAAAAAACTATTTTTATCCGGATTTACCTACAGGTTATCAGATCTCTCAATTTGAAGTACCGGTTGTTGGTTTAGGTGAATTGATCATTGATTTTGAAGATGGAACGCATAAAACCATTGGTGTAACCCGAGCGCACCTTGAAACGGATGCGGGTAAAAATATCCATGATGGAAATCACTCAAAAGTGGATCTGAATCGTGCAGGTACACCACTGCTTGAGATTGTGTCCGAACCAGATATGCGTAGTGCGCAAGAGGCAATTTTATATCTTAAAAAACTGCATAGTATTGTGCGCTATATTGGAATTAGTGATGCAAATATGCAAGAGGGATCTTTTCGTTGTGATGTAAATGTATCGATTCGACCAAAAGGTGATGAAAAACTTTACACGCGTTGTGAGATTAAAAACATGAACTCTTTTAAGTTTATTGAAAAAGCGATTCATTATGAAGTGCAGCGGCAAATTGAAGCATGGGAAGATGGTGTGTACGAACAAGAAGTGGTTCAAGAAACACGACTATTTGATGTAGATACTGGTGAAACACGAAGCATGCGTGGGAAAGAAGATGCAGCGGATTATCGTTATTTCCCCGATCCAGACTTATTGCCAGTAATCATCAGTGATGAGATGATGGAAAAATATACGCAAATTCCTGAATTGCCAGATGAAAAGAAAGCCAGATTGGTTAGAGAATATGGAATTAAAGAGTATTCTGCAGGTGTAATCACTGCATCGTTGGAGATGGCCCATTATTTTGAGCAGATGCTCTCTTGCGGGATCAGTGGAAAAAATGCGGTTACTTGGTTGACGGTTGAATTACTGGGTCGTTTAAAAGATGGGGTGACGCTTGAAACCTCTCCTGTTGATGCAAAAAAACTAGCTGGAGTTGTAGCTAAAATCGAAGATGGAACCATTTCGGGTAAAGCAGCTAAAGAGGTGCTGGATTATCTTATGGAAAATGACGTAGAAGTAGATGCTGTTATCGAAAAACTAGGACTTAAGCAAGTAAGTGACGATGGTGCTATTTTAACCATTATTGATGAGATTTTAGCTGCTAATCAAGATAAAGTTGACCAATTTAAAGGTGGGAAAGACAAAGTATTTGGATTTTTTGTAGGTCAAGTTATGAAAGCCAGTAAAGGTAGCGCTAATCCACAAAAAGTAAATGAGTTGTTAAAGCAACGATTAGCATAAGAAGGAGATATTTATGTCAAATATAGCTGTTATTGGTGCAGGAAAATGGGGTCAAGCTTTACACTTTGCTTTAAATACAAAAAACCCAACAGCTATTACTTCTCGTAAGGTACGCGATATAGAACACTTTTGCGATCTTCAAACAGCCTTAGGGTGTGAGTATTTGGTTATTGCCATCCCCGCTCAAGAGATTCGAGCATGGTTAAAGAACAATTTCATCTACAGTGGGCAAAAAGTGTTGGTGGCAGCCAAAGGGATTGAGGCGAGTAGTGGGTCATTTTTACAAGAGATATATGAACAATATGTGCCAAGAGAAAATTTAGGTTTTATCTCAGGACCCTCTTTTGCAACAGAAGTGATGCAAGGTTTACCCACGGCATTGGTTATTAATAGTGCGCAAGAAGATTTTTATTACCAATTTTTAGAATTTTTTCCGCAATTTATTAAAACGTATTACAGTGCAGATGTCATTGGTGCGGAAATAGCGGGAGCGTATAAAAATGTATTGGCAATAGCCAGTGGGATATGCGATGGGCTTGAGTTGGGTAATAATGCACGAGCGAGCCTTATCTCTCGAGGTTTAGTAGAGATGGAGCGTTTTGGTAACCATTTTGGATCAAAAAAAGATACATTTTTAGGACTTAGTGGAGCAGGGGACCTGTTTTTAACAGCCAGCAGTACTATGAGTAGAAATTTTAGAGTGGGACTTGGTTTGGCAAAGAATCAAAGTTTAGAAGAGATACTTGAAGATTTAGGGGAGGTTGCAGAGGGTGTGCCAACAGCCAAAGCAATTCATCTTTTAGGGCAGCAACATGATATTTACACTCCCATAGCCAATGAAGTATTGCATATTTTGCAAGGGAAAGATCCCCAGCATAGTTTAAAGGACCTACTTAAAGGATAAGTTTTAATACAAAGGATAGCGCATGACTTTAGATGAATCCAAGCATCTCTTAAATCGGACATCGTTTGGATATACACAAAACGATCTAAACCTTTTTACAACATTGACTAAAAAAGAAGCCGTAGAGTATCTTTTTAGCAATGTTGGGAAACACCCTACAATCTCTCTTCCTTCAGATATCCAAAAAGTATCGCTACGGCCTAAAAAATTTAAAACACTTTCTCGTGAACAACGTAAAAAACATCGTATAACAAAACAAAAAAAGATGAAACAGTTGCAAATATGGTGGTATAAAATGATGACCAATTCTAAGTATTCATTTCAAGAAAAAATGGTGCTTTTTTGGCACAATCATTTTGTCAGTGAATACCGTGTGGTAAAAAACCCTTATTTTATGATGGAGCAAAATAGGCTCTTTAGACAACATGCTATTGGAGATTTTTCTGTGTTGTTGCACGACAGTTGTAAAGATTTGGCCATGCTGATCTATTTGGATAATAACTCCAATAAAAAAACAAGTCCTAATGAAAATTTTGCACGAGAGCTTATGGAGTTGTTTACTTTAGGTGAAGGAAACTACAGTGAAGATGATGTGAAAAATGCGGCACGAGCGTTTACTGGATGGAGAGTTAATCGTAAAAAAGCACTTTTTAAAAAGGTGAAAAAACATCATGATTATGGTTCAAAAATATTTTTAAATCAAAAGGGAAATTTTGATGGGGAAGATATTGTTGATATCCTTTTAGAGCAAAAACAAACTGCAAACTTTATTGTTGAAAAACTGCATGCAGAGTTTATTTCACAAAGGCCAAATAAAGTTTTAATAGAAAAAATTGCCAATACGTTTCGAGAATCCAATTATGATATTAAAGCCGTTGTAAAAGATATTCTTCTAAGTGATGATTTTTGGCACAGCAACAACTCACTGATAAAATCACCTACAGAACTTATCGTAGGAACAATTAAAAATCTTAACATGGTTCTTGAAGAAAAGCATTATAAATTTGTTTTAAGAACTGCAAAAAATTTAGGGCAAATATTGTTTAACCCTCCTAATGTAAAAGGTTGGGAAGGGGGACAAAGTTGGATTGACAGCAGTAGTTATGTAGGACGACAAGAGTTTATACGGCGCGTTGTACAAAAGAACAAAAGTAAAAAAAGAGTGCTAAAAACGTATCTTTTAGCTCAATATCAATTAAAATAGGAGACAGAATATGCAACGAAGAAGTTTTATTAAATTATCTGCAATCGCGGCATGGTATGTGTTGCACCCTGTTTTACTTAATGCTAAAAAGAATTCTAAAAAAACATTGGTTCTCATAGAGTTGCATGGGGGAAATGACGCATTAAATACCGTGATTCCATATACGAGTAAAGTGTATTACAACTTACGACCAACATTGGCTTTGCCTAAGAGCCAAATGAATATTATCAACAAACAATTTGGATTGAATAAAAACCTTTCCAATATCCATGCTTTGTATCAAGATAACAATGTGGCAATAATCAATGGATTGGGTTATGCAAAACCTAATTTGTCTCATTTTCGCTCCATTGAGATAGTTGAAACAGCAAGCATGAGTGATCAGTTTTTAGATGAAGGGTGGGTGGCACAATATTTACATTCAAAGAAAAGTTCTGTTCCTATAGATGCTATGGTGATTGGAAAACGCAATAAAGGAAAACTGTTTTCAAATGATTTAAATGTTTTACAGATTAAAAATATCAATAAGTTTTTAGAACAATCCAATAGAATATCCAGTGTAAAAAGTATTGATGGTTTTAATGAAAATCTAAAATATGTGCAAGAGCAACAAAACTTGATTGTTCGTGCCAATACGATACTGAAAAAGTATATTTCTAAGGATGAGTTGAAATATACTTTTGATGATAGCCAGATTGCTTTAGATTTCAAAGAGGCGTTAAAAATTATCAAAACCCCCTTGGATATCCCCATTATAAAAATTGCACAAAAAAGTTACGATACCCACGCGAATCAATTATCAACACAAAATAGCTTGCTCAAAGATTTGGACAGTGCCTTGGGAAGTTTTGTGAAGGAACTCAAAAGTAATGATCTGTTTGATGATGTTTTGATTGTAACGTACAGTGAGTTTGGGCGAAGAGTTAAAGAAAATGCAAGTATGGGTACGGATCATGGTACAGCATCTTCTCAATTTGTTATAGGCGGAAAAGTCAAAGGGGGAATGTATGGACACTATCCTGATTTGCGTAAGTTGATTAAAGATAACATGATCTACACCACGGAGTATAAAAGCTTGTACAATACGATTTTAAGTGGATGGTTTAATGATCAAAGGAATCCTTACCGTAATTTTGAAAAGATGAAATTTTTATAAAAAATAAGCAACTACGTAAGTGCTTAAGAACGAAAAGAGTATCCCATAACCAATTATGGCGGAACATAATCGAGCGGATAGTCCTGCTATTGTAGCCACTGCGCCTGCCGTGATCATGGGACCCATTCCGCTTTCAAGTATGGATACATCTACTGCTAGACCCTCCAAGTTAAAGACTCCTGCAATAATAAATGCAAAGCTAGGTAGCAAGATAAGTTTGACTCCTAGACCTGAGATAAAAGCAGACAAATCTTCTTTAGGAATTTTTAAGCGTAAACTAAAACCTACGGCAACCAGGGCTACTGGAACTAAAGTATTGGCCAAATTGGACAGTACAGTATTGATGCTTGGATAAAAAGTATAGCCACTTAATGCAAAGGCAACAATAAGTGCCATAAATGGAGGGAACGTGAATATCTTTATTAAAATTGTTCGTGCATGAACTTTACCATTTTTTGAATATAAAGCGATAACAATACCTCCATAGGTACTTAATGCAAGGAAAGTACCCAATTGGTCATAAATCATCACGTAAGGTAAGGCGTGTGTTCCTAAATAAAACTCCACAATAGGGATGCCTAAAAAAGAGGTATTTCCTAAAACACCTACGAGTAATAGTGCTCCTGTAGTTTGTTTATTCCAGTGAAAAATATTGGATAAAGCTAAAATGCTCAATGCTCCTAAAAGTGTGATAACCCAAGGGATCACAATAGGAAAGAACATATCCAAAGACAATACAATCTTTGGAACATGCAACAGCACCATAGCAGGAAGTGAGACATAAATGATGTACAGGTTTAAAACCAAAGGGGTTTGCTCTGGAAAGATTTTAAATTTATTGAACATATAGCCCAGTGCCATAAGTATAAATATGGATAAAAACAGTTCCATTTATGCCGTTTTTTTGCGTTTGCGTTTGATTTTATGATAGGGAATTTGTGAAATGATCACTCCACTTAATATGATTGCTGAAGCAATAAGTTCGGTAATAGTGAGTTTTTCTCCTAAAATCACATAGGCTAAAATCAGTGTGAAAATTGGGATGAGGTTAATAAACATTGATGCTTTAGAGGCTTCCATTTTGGTTAACGCAAAATTATACAAACCGTATCCTCCTAAGGTTACAACAACTCCTAGATAAACAATCCAAGAGATTGCTTCAAAAGAGAAACTCATGTTTGTTGTGCTGTATTCGTAAACAAAAAAAGGTAAAAAGAAGATGGCACCAAAAAAAGATTGAACCGCAGTAATAAACAGTGCGGAAAATTTTCTGGATAAATAGCGCGCAACAATCGTGTAACCCGCTCCGCAAAGCATGGCACAAAATTCTAAGAAATTTCCTAAAATTGGATTGGGTGCAATATCGCTGCTAGTGGCTTCTAGACTTAACCAAACCACACCTGCTACAGCTAATAAAGAACCAATAACAAGTTGTTTACTAATGATCTCTTTGAGCAAAATTCCTGCAGCAATAGCAGTAAGGATAGGCATTAAAGAGGTGACCATACCTGCTTGTGAGGCTGAGGTGTTTTCCAAGGCTTTGGCTTCAAAGATAAAATATAAAGCGGGTTCAAACATCACTAGAAGCAAGATGTATTGCAGATCTTTTTTAGTGAATTCATAGTTGATAAAATCTTTAATAAAATAGACAAAACATAACGAAGCGATAAACATGCGTAAAAATATGACGGAAAAAGCATCGATATCTGAAATGGCAGATTTCAGTGCAATAAACGAGCTTGCCCAAATAAACATGGCGATGATTAAACTAACAATACCAATGAGACTGTAATCTTGATTTTTCATTTTAAAATTATATCTAAAATTGTGTAAATAGATACTTTAAATTGATTTTAGTTAAACATAGGATTATCTTTATTGATGTATAATCGTGCCAAATAAAGGGCTATACAACTGCATAGCCTTCTGGAGAAAATAAAATGCAAGAATTTTTAGAACAAGCAAAGAGTTCAAGTCGAATTATTGCTAATTTAAGTGCAGAGGTTAAAAACTCTGTTTTAAATCAGATGGCCGATGCGTTGATGAATAATTGTGATACGATTGTTATAGAAAATAAAAAAGATCTGCTTGATGGTCAACAAAACAGTTTAAGTTCGGCTCTCATGGATCGATTGCTTTTAAACGAAGATCGTATTCATGCAATGAGTACTGCAATTCGTGAAATTGCAGCACTGAAAGAACCAGTAGGTCGTACTCTTGAAGGCTGGAAGACAGAGCAAGGTTTAAACATACAAAAAGTAACAATACCTATTGGTGTAATTGGTATTATTTATGAAAGTCGACCAAATGTAACCAGCGATACTGCGGCATTATGTTTTAAAAGTGGAAATGTATGCGTACTTAAAGGGGGTAAAGAAGCCCAATACAGTAATAAGGTGATTGCTGAGGTACTTCAGGGGGTATTGATAAAAAATAATCTTCCTGCACAAAGTATTTCGTTATTGCCAGACAGTTCACGTGAAGGGGTGGCCAATCTTATCACTCAAGATAAATACGTGGATTTGATTATTCCTAGAGGTGGTGAATCACTGATTCAATACGTTAGTGCAAACTCAAGCGTGCCTGTAATTAAACATGATAAAGGGGTTTGTCATACCTTTATTGATAAAAATGCAGATGCGCACATGGCCATTGAGATCAGTTTAAATGCCAAATGTCAACGACCAAGTGCGTGTAATGCAATGGAAACTCTTCTAGTGCATAAAGAGATTGCAAATATTTTATTACCTGCTGTTCATGAAGCTTTTATGCAAGAAAACACCATCATGAGAGGTTGTGACGAAAGTGTCAAGCTTTTGGATATTGAAGCGGTCAATGCCCAAGACTACGATACGGAATATTTGGCCAATGAATTGTCCATTAAAATCGTAAATGATGTTGATGATGCGATGAATCATATCGCTTTGCATGGTTCAGGGCACAGTGAATGCATAATCTCTGAAGATTACAGTGCGGTGAATACTTTTTTAGACCAAGTTGATGCTGCTTGTGTTTATGCCAATGCCAGTACACGATTTACAGACGGTGGTGCTTTTGGATTTGGAGCCGAAGTGGGGATCTCAACGAATAAACTTCATGCTCGTGGTCCAATGGGGATCAATGATCTTACG
>JAYEFX010000049.1:0-3080 GCA_034658775.1 Campylobacterota bacterium | reverse complement strand
GTTTCATTGTACAGCCTTTATATAAAAATTATAATAAAAACTTATTAAGAAATTAATTAAGTGTAATAATAATTATTGAAATTTTTAGCATTACATCAGTCATTTCTTCAAAGATACATTTAAATTACATTGTACACTGTCTTGTAGTTTTATAAAATAAAGAGTAACATTACTTCATGGGATAAAAATAAAAAAAGGAGAATATATGAAAACTTCAAAATTTAAAAAAAGTATTTTACTTTTTCTAGTTTTGTTTATGGGGGTGTTTTTTATGTTTGGATCTGGGGGTAGTGCTGGTGTTGCTGGTCTTGCTGCTGCTAATGTTGATGGTAGCATTTATTTGGACAAACATGCAGAGTATATCAATGCAGAAAAGGATGCGGAACATAAAAAACGCATGAGTAAACTCAGTATCAGTCAAAGAGACAAATATGAAGAGTTAAATGATTTACGTAGATATGGAGAAAACAAAATTGAAATATTAAATATAAGAAGAAAACATGAATATAGAAAATATGAAACTCTAAATCCTGATAGTACAGTCCAGTTTGAAGGTAATAACAAAACTGAAAAGATTGATATAGAAATTGCTCGCCTTAGAAAAAGAATTACTATCATCGAAAATGATCAACAAGCGATAGTCGATGAATCTAAAAGATCATGTTTCCCAAAAAACACAAAAGTAGTGATGTCGGATGGAAGCCTAAAAGCTATTGATACTATTACAAAAGGGGATCAAGTAATGATCTACGATATAGCAAACGATACCATTGGAAGCTCTGATGTGAATGAAAAATTTGTTGACAAAAATAATCATCTCTATATTCTTAATGATTCTATTCAAACAACTTCATATGAACGATTTTTAACCCAAGATGGTTGGAAACGTATGCATGATATATCTTTAACCGATAGTATCTTTAATGGTAACAGCTATATAGGTGTAGACAGTATCTCTAAAGTAAAAAAAGATTTAACCGTTTACAATCTAAATATCAACTCCACCCATAACTTCTTTGTGTCCTACGGTAGTGATGAGGAATGGTTTCTTATCCATAATTCAAGCAGTGGTGGTGGAAGTAGCAGTGGAGGTGGAAAATGATTGCTTTATTTAAATTACATAAAATATTTTTAGCTTTAGTATTGGTACTGTTTAGTCTTAGTGCACATGCAGGTATGTTTGGAGATATGCAAGCTTCGTATCATGAACAACAAGGGGATCATTATTTTGATCAAAAACGTTATGATGATGCCTATGCTCATTATACATCTGCGAGTAAACAAAACAGTGGTTATGCGTATTTTCAATTGTATGCCATGAACTACAATGGCGAAGGTAGAGGAAAAGATTTACAACTCGCAACAAGAATGTTGCATAAATCAGCAAAACTAAAATATCCTACGGCAGAAGTTATTTTAGGCAATCGATACATTTATCAAAAACCTAAAAATATCAATGAAGGCATTCGCTTACTCAAAAGTGCAGCCAATAAAGAATTTGTGTATGCTTATGCTGATTTATACAGAATATATTCAAGAGGTATTGGTGTACGAAAAGATATGACCAAAGCGGGTCAATATTACAGATTGGCAAAGGCCAATGGGTATGATCTCAAACGAAGTTCAAGTAAAAAATCATATACTTCAACTTCAAATAAAAAACTCATACGGGATATTCAAAGCGGTTTAAAACAGCTCGGTTTTTATAAAAGTACCGTTGATGGAATCTCTGGACCCATGACACGAAAATCCATTGCAGATTTTCAAAAGTTTTACGGATATCCGGTTAATTCTAAAGTTTCCGCTCAAACGTTGAAACAGATTAATGGGGAGTTATAACATAAGGACTAGGGAAGGAATTTTTTTCTTCCTACGTGCTTGAAAATTTAATATGAGATATCTTAATATTTACAGTTTTTTTTCAATTGGTATATTTATGATTGGTATTTTATTTTATTACTTTTTTCGAGAACCTACTATTGTTGCTTCTTATTTGGGTATTCAAGATATTCATATTGTAAGTGAGTACACTAAGTATTTTAATTCTTTCCCCTCTTTTGCTCATGTATTTTCTTTTTCAATTTTCACATGGTTGGTACTGGAAAAATCTTTTGCAAACAGTTCGATACTTTTTTGGAGCATAATAAACATTATTTTTGAAATTGCACAGATGATTAATACTCATTCATTTACATGGTTACCACGATATATTGAACTGTACTTTTTTCACGGTACGTACAGCCATTGGGATATAGTAGCTATATTATTTGGTGCATTAGGTGCGAAATTACTTATAAATTTAAATTCACAATAATCAACTCAGATCTACGACAAAAACGGGTCAAAAGTCAAAAAAAACAACTCAGCAAAAATTCTCACGCTGTTTCAGTGAAGTTCATAAGTTAACAATAAAAAATAAAGGATAAAATCTTCTGTAGGTATCGTAGATGTGGAGGAGATACTCGGAGTCGAACCGAGGATCAAGGATTTGCAATCCAATGCATTAGCCACTTTGCTATATCTCCAACAAAATTGTAATAAAATCAAACAATACTAAAGATAAATGATTGATTTTGGTTAAGTAGTGGCAGAGAGTGGGGGATTCGAACCCCCGGAGGCGGAAACCTCGCCGGTTTTCAAAACCGGTACATTCGACCAACTCTGTCAACTCTCTACTTTTACTAATAATGGTGCGAATGGTCGGAATTGAACCGACACTCCGAAACCGGAATTGGATTTTAAGTCCAACGCGTCTACCTATTCCGCCACACTCGCATATGTTTATGGTATCTCTACCAAAGGTATTATTTAAATTGGACTGGAATTATAGCTAAAGAATAGTGATTTGTAAAGGGTTTTTAAAAGAAATTTATAAATTTATAAAATACTCAAAATTCTTAATCTATTATAAACTCTTAAATCAGTATAATCACCCCATAATATAAACACACTATACAAGGATACCACATGAGAAGTGATGAAGTAAAAAAAGGACACAACAGAGCACCACATAGGTCACTGTTTAGAGCCACTGGACTAAAAGATGATGATTTTGACAAACCGTTTATTGGAGTAGCGAA
>JAYEFX010000048.1:0-3111 GCA_034658775.1 Campylobacterota bacterium | reverse complement strand
GGAAAGAAATTATTGAAGTAAATGATGTCTTTTTTGAGTTTTTCAATCAATACAGTTCGATTGATGAATTTAAACTGCACTATAAATGTTTATGTGACCTGTTTGTTCCTATGGATAATGAGCAGTATCTTATCAAAACAGAGCATTGGCTTGAAGATGTTCTTGATGTAAAATTAAATACCTATAAAGTCGCCTTATACAAAGATGAGCATTTGCATCACTTTATTCTAAAAGCTCGAAGAATTGATATTTTGGATACAAGTACCAACAATGTAGTTTTGAATTTAATAGATATAACGGAATTGATTGAAAAAGATAAAATTTTACTCAATCAAACAAATATGGCAAGCTTAGGAGAGATGATTGGTAATATAGCTCACCAATGGAGACAACCCCTTTCAGTCATATCAACTGCTGCAAGTGGTATGAAGGTGCAAAAAGAGTTTGATGTTTTAGAAAATAAAGATTTTATAAAAGGGATGGACGCTATTGTAGAAGCAACGCAATATCTATCGGATACAATAGAGGACTTTAGAGAATTTATTAAAGGGGATATGAAAAATACCTATTTTAATATTGATGAAACGGTAAATAAATCTCTAATAATTTTAGATGCAAAATTAAAAAACAACAATATTAAGGTTATCAAAAATATAGATACCAAATTGATGATTAACAATGCAGCCAATGGATTGGTTCAAAGTTTGGTTAATATTATCAATAATGCTATCGATGCTTTGATGGTAAAAGAAGTAGAAGAAAAATATATATGGATCAAGGTTTTTAGAGACGAACATGATGTTGTTATTGAGGTGATGGATAATGCAGGAGGTATACCTGCTGATATCATCGATAAGATATTTGAACCGTATTTTACAACCAAGCACCAATCTCAAGGTACTGGATTGGGTCTTAACATGACCTATCGCTTGATAAATGAAGTGATGTTTGGAGTGATTTTTGTTCAAAATGATCACTATACTTATGATGATAAAACGTATGAAGGTGCAAAATTTATCATTAAATTAACTTCCGATTGATCTCTTAACACACACTTAACACAAAATAAGTAAAATACCTCCATAACTTAGTATATAATATTTTATTTATACAGATACCAAGATCAAATCAATCTCCTCCAACTTTTGATAATCTCTTGGTATCTTATTTTTAGTTTCATTAAGGAGACACCATAACCTCTTTATCTAAACAATTTTTATGGATAATCTCAGCTCTTTTTGCATTGTTGATAAGTATGTTTTTACACTATGCATTTTTTAACACCTCAATTGTACCTACGGTAAAAAATTTAACTGCTCTGACACAAATATCTGGCTTAAGCTTATCCACTGGTTATTTTGAACCACGTTTTGCACAATATGCAGATTATAGAGATGTATTTTACCCCTCTATGGCACCTGTGCATACTTTGGATTTTGTGTATGCTAAATAGTAGTTTTTTTAATTTTTTAACATTAAACCTTTTAAAACATCGCAGCAAACACAGTGTGGTATTTTTTATATCTACTTTGATTGTTTTTATTTTAAGTTCAGTGTTGTTTGTATCAAGTTCACTTCAGTATACCTTGAAGCAGACTTTGGATCAACAAGCCGATTTTGTTGTGCAAAAAATGCGTTCAGGAAAATCAGTAGATACTCCATTGTCATGGGTAGACGAATTTGCTATGATCAATGGTGTAACAGTAGCTACAGCACGAGTATACGGTCAATATTGGTTTGAACCAGCGCAAAAATATTTTACCATTGTTGGTATTGATATGTATGAAAAAAATACAGTAAAAAAACTTGATGATCTTATCAATGGTTTGGATACCAATAAGTTTTTAGATAAACCGCACATGATTATTGGATCAGGTGTTCAAAAATCTTTAGTGCGATACCAGTATCTTGAAAAATACAATTTTAGAACACCAAACCGCAATATTGAAACGGTGCATATCTATGATGTATTGGGAAAAGAGGCCAATATTCTTGGAAATGATACCATTTTGATGGAGATGGAGTTGGCAAAAAGTATATTGGGTATTGATGAAGAACATTCAACGGATATAGTGCTTAACGTACCCAACGAACTTGAACGTGATAATATTAAAGTAAAAATGATTCTTAAACATTTTGATCTGCGCATCATTCAAAAAGAAGAGATAGCCAACAGTTATGAAAATATGTTCAACTACAAAGGTGGGATATTTTTAGTTTTATACATGATTGTGTTGTTGGCTTTTGTGTTGATTTTGTATCAGCGTTATTCCATGATCAGTTCTAGTGATAAAAAAGAGATTGGGATACTGCGTTCGGTTGGTTGGAGTATCAAAGATGTATTGGTTCTCAAAGTGTTGGAAAATTTTATTGTGGCTATGCTTGCTTTTATTTTAGGTTTGATCATGGCATACGCTTATGTTTTTTTCTTTGATGCTCCCTTGTTAAGTGAGATATTCTTTGGGGTTAATAACATTGGCAATGAAGTGATATTTACTCCATTTATCCCCTTTGGACTTATTTTTATGTTGTTTTCATTTTTTGTGGTACCTTTTATCTCTGCCGTTTTAATCCCTGTTTGGAAAATTGCTATTATTGATCCTGTGGAGAGTATGCGATGATAGATATTAAAAATTTAAATAAAATTTACAATGAAAACAGTTCCAGCCCTTTTCATGCACTAAAGAATATCAATCTTGAAGTGAAAAAAGGGGAATTGCTTATCCTCAAAGGGATCAGTGGTAGTGGAAAGTCAACGCTTCTTTCAATCATTGCCACATTGATCAAGCCAAGCAGTGGAGAATTGATTGTCAATGGTGAACAAGTGGCTCGTTTACCCGATCTGCATACTTCACGATTTCGTAATGAACACTTGGGGTTTATCCCTCAATCATTTAATCTGTTTGAGTCTTTAAGTGTGGAACAAAATGTTCAAATACCAATGGTGCCTTTGAAGTTGTCTTTAGAACAAACCAATATGAATACTCAAACAGCATTAAAATTGGCCAACATAAGGCATAAAAGTGAGCAAACCATAAAAACACTTTCAGGTGGAGAAAAACAGCGTTGTGCCATTGCACGTGCACTGGTGAACGATCCCGAGATAATTTT
>JAYEFX010000047.1:0-3117 GCA_034658775.1 Campylobacterota bacterium | reverse complement strand
AAACACTGATCAATATTGAGGATATCAATACCCAACTTGAACCTTTGATTCAAAATGAGCTTGTGTTTCCAGCTCAATTGGAACTTACTTTATACGATTATATCTATATACCTTTACAAAATTTGGATAAATCATTGATTGAACATCTTAAGCGATTTGCTATGTTTGAAAATCCTCAAATTAAAATTTTACAACAACTTCGTAAACCATTGTACAATACTCCAAGAACTTTAAAAGGCTACGATGAGGATGAATACTTTTTGAAACTTCCTAGAGGATTGTACAATCAAATAATAAGCTATTTGAAAACTAATGGGGTAAACATAATTATCAAAGATAAACGTTTGGTGCAAGAGGAGTCTTTTTCGAATGTTGTTTTTGAGGTACGCAGCGCTCAACAAAAAGCAATAGCTGCTGTATTAAAACATGATTGTTGTTTGTGCGTGGCACCTCCTGGATTTGGAAAAACATTTATTGGGGCAAATATCATTGCAAAACGTGGGGTCAATACATTGATATTAGTGCATAAAAATATGCTCTTAGATCAATGGATTGAACGTTTTGTGGAGTATTTTGGTATTGCAAAAAAAGAGATTGGCTATCTTGGAAAAGGAAAAAATAAACTTAATTCAAAACTTGATGTTGCCACGATGCAAAGTTTGAAAAATCACCCTGAATTAATAGAAGAGTACACCCAAGTGATTGTGGATGAGTGCCATCATCTACCCGCAGTAACGTTTGAGCAAATAATTAAACTCTTTCATGGAAAATATATTTTAGGTTTGAGCGCAACACCCAATCGTAAAGACGAACTGCAACCCATTATTTTTCAACAAATTGGTCCCATAGCCTATGAACATAAAAATAAAAGAACCTCACAAAATACTGCACATGTGATAAAATCAAATTTTATCAGTCAAAGTGAAACTTTTGCTGAACTTATCAATGAAATAGTAGGTGATGAGGCACGCAACCAAATGATTCTGGAACAAATTATTCAATATCGACAACGACGTATTTTAGTTTTGACCGATCGAATTGAGCATATTAGTAACCTAGAGATATTAAGTGAAGCACAAGGTTTGTCTTATGTGAGTGTTCATGGAAGTCTGAGTAAAAAAGAACAAAATGAAAATATGCAAAAAGTACATGATGCACATTTGGTCTTTGCAACGGCTTCATTTTTTGGAGAGGGGATTGATTTTCCTCATCTGGATACCATTGTATTTGCCACACCAATATCGTATTATGGTCGTTTAGTTCAGTATCTTGGACGCATAGGACGAAATGGGTCAGATTGTCTTGCAATAGATATCTTGGATAACAAAAATGCAATGCTTAACAGCATGTATAAAAAAAGAAAACCAGGGTATAAGCAGATGCATTATTCGATAGTGTTTGAATAATGCACAATAAAAAAGGAAAAAATAAGTGTTAAATAAAAGTTTGATTTCAAATCTATTAGCAATTTTGCTCATAGCTGTTGGGTATGTTGTGAAAAATGATATGGTGTTCACTATTGGATTGTTTGCATTAAGTGGAGCATTGACCAATTGGCTGGCCATACATATGCTGTTTGAGAAAGTACCATTTTTGTACGGAAGTGGAGTGGTTGAAAATCGTTTTGAACAGTTTAAGCTTTCCATTGAAGATATGATGATGCAACAATTTTTTACCAAAGAAAATCTAAATAAATTTTTTGCCAGTGAATTTAGTAGTGATGATAAAAAGTTTGATTTTACAGCATTGATAAATCAAACGGATTTTACCCCTGCGTATGAGTCACTTAAAGGTGCGGTGATGGAATCAAGCTTTGGAGGGATGTTAGGTATGTTTGGTGGAGAGGCTGCACTTGAACCTTTACGAGAACCTTTTTCGGATAAAATCAAATCTTCTATGAACCAAATAGTGCATACCAGTACATTTCAAGATAGCTTACAAAAAGCTTTGCAAAGTGAGACTATGAGTGATGATATTTACATGAAAATTAATGCGGTTGTAAAGCAAAGGTTGGATGAGCTCACACCAAAGTTGGTCAAAGAGATGGTTCAAAGTATGATCAAAGAACACCTTGGTTGGCTTGTGGTTTGGGGCGCTGTGTTTGGTGGAGTGATTGGTTTACTCTCATCTTTCTATATATAGTCCTTGTTTAAGGGCTATTCTTATTTTATAATTTATGTTTTACAACATTTAATTACAACAAATGGTTTTAAATTTGTTGAATTTTAACTACACTAGCTTTATTTATAATTTTTCATAATATCATACTTCGTAAATATAAAATATAATTTGATTAATATAATAATATTGACATTTTTATTTTAATTCAGTATAATTAATTAATAATACTGACAAATAAAGGAGCAAAAGATGACAAAACTAGCGAATAGCGATTTTAACGAAGTTAAAAAGTTTCCTCGAAAACCAATAACAATAAGAGTTAAATCTAGTGTAGATAAACTATCTGATGGTGTTGCTTTTTCTTCTAATAGTTTTAAGTTAATAAATACAAATAAAAATAGTATTGAAAAAGAATTAAGTAGACTAAATGCTGATGGAATAATTAAAAGATTTCGAAAAGGTATATATTATAAACCTAAGCA
The DNA here is from genome assembly GCA_034658775.1 of Campylobacterota bacterium. Classification (GTDB taxonomy): domain Bacteria; phylum Campylobacterota; class Campylobacteria; order Campylobacterales; family Arcobacteraceae; genus JAYEFX01. The sequence continues at coordinate 514 of JAYEFX010000047.1, read as the reverse complement.
AAGTTCTTTGTTTGGAGAGGTATTACCTAGTCCAACCTCTATAGCACATGCAATAGCTAAACTTAATGATGCTCATTTGGTTCCTGATGGCTCTATGGCTCTTAATATGCTGGGACTATCAGATCAAGTACCTATGAAATATATATATCTAAACGATAAACTACATAAAAGTGAATTTCTAGGAAAAATTGAAATTGTATTTAAAAGAATTAATGCTAAGAAACTAACAGCTTATAATAAAAAGGCAGGTTTAGTTTTAAGTGCTATGGAATATCTAGGTCGTGATGCCTTTGATAACAATGACTTAGTAAAAGATTTTGCTACTAAACTATCTCAAGATGATATTAAAGATTTAAATAAGGCTTCAAAAGGCTATCCTGTATGGACACAAAATAGAGTTAAGGAAATCATAAATGAAATACATTAAAGATTTTTTAGCCTTACCACTTGATGAACAACAAGCAGCTTTAAGTCATATTTCAACACAAAAAGGATTGCCTCTTGTAGTAGTTGA